>DNAD01000258.1 GCA_003484785.1 Lachnospiraceae bacterium | reverse complement strand
TACGATTTGAAAAGCAAATCGACGCAGTGAAATAGGGAGTTTGACAGATAATGAGTGACAAGCGGACGGATTATATTTCATGGGATGAATATTTTATGGGCATAGCCAAGCTTTCGGGAGAACGCTCCAAGGATCCCAATACGCAGGTGGGGGCCTGTATAGTAAGCAATGACAACAAAATACTGTCCATGGGCTATAACGGCTTTCCCATAGGCTGCTCGGATGATGATTTTCCCTGGTGCAGGGAGGGCGATCCGCTTGAAAACAAATATTTTTATTCCACCCACAGCGAGCTTAACGCGATCCTCAACTACAGGGGGGGATCCCTTGACGGGGCGAAGATGTATGTTACCCTCTTCCCCTGCAATGAGTGCGCCAAGGCGATAATACAGGCGGGCATACGGACCCTGATCTATGCTTCCGACAAGTATTCGGATACTCCGTCGGTCATAGCGTCAAAAAGGATGTTCGACTCGGCGGGAGTCGAATACCGCAGGTACGAGCCTACCGGAAGGAAGGTAGAACTGTCACTGTGAGATGCCCGGAGTCAATGTCTGCCATAAAAAGGAGAAAACACCCGGTCAGGATCCGGGTAATGAGCGCAGCTCTGGCGTTAATAATAACAACGTTATCTATCCTTGGCGGAGAGCCCGTAATGGTTTATGCCGAGCCCGACACGGATACGGAGGAAAGCACCTCCGACAAGATCAAGAAGGCCGAGGAGCTTAAGAAGATAACCGAAGAGCAGCACCAGGTCATTGAGGAGAAGAAGGATGATCTTGAGGAGCAGAAGGCTGAGCTTGAGGACTTCCTGTCAAGACTGAACGGAGATCTGGAGGAGCTGAGCCAGAACATAGATGTGCTTGAGGCGGAGATCGCGCTCAAGGAGGCAGAGATAGCCGATGTGAAGGAGCTTCTTTCCACTGCCGAGGAAAAAGAGAACGAGCAGTATGAATTTATGAAGAAGCGGGTACGGCACATCTACGAAAACGGTGTCGAGAGCGCCTTCACCAGGCTTCTTACATCTAAGAACTATACCGATTTTGTTAACAAGTCGGAATATGTCAGCAAGATGGAGGCCTATGACAGAAAGATACTTGAATCTCTTTCCGAGATCAGGCGGACCATAGAGGAGAATGAGGTCAGGCTGGAAACAGAGATGGGCGAGCTTCGGGTGCTGATGGATCAGGCCCAGGAGGAGCAGAACAAGGTCACGACCCTGGTCTCCACAACCAGCGGCTCCATAGCGGCCACCTCCGGCGCCATTTCCGCCGCGGAGATGGAGCAGCAGGCCTACGAGGAGGAGCTGAGAGAGCAGGCGGAAAACCTCCGCTCCCTAAAGCAGCAGCTTGCGAAGGAGCAGGCCATGGCCACGAAGGCCCAGAAGATGTCCTGGAGGGATATCTCCGAGGTTCCTGTTCAGGTAGGGGACAGGGATCTGCTGGCGGCGCTTATCTACTGTGAGGCAGGCTCCGAGCCCTATGTAGGACAGGTTGCCGTGGGCGCCGTTGTAATGAACCGTATCAGAAGCGCGGCATATCCCAATACCATGGTAGGAGTGATATATCAGAAGGGACAGTTTTCGCCCGTTGCCAGCGGAAGACTTGCGGCGAGGTTAAGCCTCGGAGCCAACGCTTCCTGCTACCAGGCCGCGGACGAGGCCATGAGCGGTTCTACACCGGTGGGGAACTGCCTGTATTTCAGAACCGTGACCCCCCGCATAAACGGACAGATAATCGGAGGACATGTTTTCTATTAACGCGCGCGCGCCTGTTCGAAGCTTTCAAGGTAGTCGGTGATCTCACCGAAGCTTCCCCCGTATATTATATCGAGAAGGGCGCTCAATGAATTTAAGAGCGTTATGCACTGTTCCTTCGCGATCAGGCCATCCTTAAGGGCGATGCCCACCTCGTCCAGATCTATGACCCTTACGGAGTTGTCCGGATAGATGACCACATCGGCAAGGAGGTCGGTAAACACATAGGTTCCGGTGTCCTTATCGAAGGTATGGGTTACTATATCGCAGTACCAGTACAGGAGGGAACCGTCCTCCTTCATGAATTTCGAAACCTTGCAGCCCCTGTCCAGAAAATAGCAGGAAAGGCCGTGGTGAAGCACTTTTTTTGGCTTCAGGGTATTCCATCTTGTAACGATGCGTTCCCGGTCCGCAAAAAGGATCTCGTCATCCGTCAAAGCAACACATTCCATCGGGATGAGCCTCTTTCTGAAAAGCTTTATCTGTTCCATCTTCACCTCCAAAGGAAATCATCCGGTTCACCCCTGCAAGTGCATCGGGTGCATAACCCATGATTGCGCGGCACTCTGCGGGGCTGAATGGTGAACTGCTGTTACTATTCACAGCCTTTTGGGCTGTGATAGTAACGAACTGCTACCCCCTTTTTACAGAAGTATAGCAATTACTGACCCGCTTGTCTATTGAATGTAACAAAAATCATATAGACTTTACTGTGAAAAGTTGCTATAATTTTATGGACGTTCTTCAGCCGGGAATAAAGGGATCAATGAGATCCTGTATTGTTGCTGCCGGCCAAAAGGCTGTGAACAGTAACCCTGTTTTGACGGAAAAGGGGATAGTGTGTGTGAAGTACAGGAAAGAAGTGTATCGTTCATTAACGCTCATCTTACAGTTCGGCATCAATATGCTGGTTCCTATTTTTATGTGCTGCTTTCTCGGCTGGTTTCTTGACAGAAGATTGAACACTTCATTTATTTTTGTTATAATGTTTTTTATCGGGGCCGTGGCAGGCGGAAGGAATGTTTATATAATGGCAAAGCATATATTTGACAGGCCGGCCGAGACTCACGAAGATATGAAGTAGATGAAGACGGATAAGGATCAACGGGTTGGCTTACCGGGCAGGATCTCCGGCCGGCTCCCGGGTGGCTCGTCAAAGACGATGACGGCACTGCGGGAAAGCGAGACTTTAACAGAGATGCTCTGCGGGGAAGCTATCTGGAGCCTTCTGTGGGCAGCAGGCATCCTGATTTTTTCAAAGGACAGGCTGCACGCTATTGCGGGGCTTGCGATCGGGACGGCTCTTGCGCTGTTCTACACGGTCAATCTTTATATGTCCGTCGAAGGAAGCCTTGACTTTGACGAAAAGGGCGCCATAGCCTATACGAGAAAAAAATACCTGATACGATACCTGGTGGTCTGTGCGGTATTTGTCGTTACAGCCCTTACCGGGATCGGCAGCATATTTACCTGCTTTGCGGGAATAATGGGCATAAAGCTCGGGGCATATCTGCAGCCTCTTGTAAGAAGATATATCTTTAAGAGGATCGATCCCCCCGGAGAACCGATGCCGGATGAACCGGACAGTGCTGCTGTTCACGATCCTTTGGATCGTGACGGTAACGGGTAAGCATCGGTCTTTAACAGTGTCTGAGATAAAATATATAAGGAGCAGCTTTCTATGGATCTTGTTCTGTTAGCTTCAAATGAACCGGATTTTATGATAAAGGGCATATTTTCATATGAGGTTTTCGGACAGACGGTCTGGATCACGACAACCCATGTCTGTACCCTGATCGTCATGATCTTCCTCATCACCTTTGCGATCGTTGTAAACCGCAGGCTCAAAAAAACCGATCCCTACGACGCTCCTCCGATGCTTGTGAATATAGCGGAGTTCATCGTTGAGTTTCTCAACAAAATGGTTGAAGGCGTTATGGGAAAGAACGCAGGCCGGTTTGTTAATTATATCAGCACTATCGCGATCTTTATCCTGATCAGCAATATTTCGGGGCTTCTGGGATTAAGGCCTCCCACAGCGGATTACGGCGTTACCCTCCCCTTAGGTATAATCTCCTTCTGCCTGATCACCTTTAACAAATTCAAATGGCAGAAACCCAAAGGGGTGCTGAAGGGGCTGATGGAGCCCTGGCCCTTCTGGCTGCCCATCAACCTGATCGGGGATTTTGCGGTGCCCATATCGCTGTCCCTTCGTCTTTTTGCAAATATTCTTTCGGGAACGGTAATGATGGCTCTTTATTACAGCCTTCTGCCGGTCTTTGTAAAGATAGGCATACCGTCGGCTCTGCATGTATATTTCGATCTCTTTTCGGGAGCCATACAGACCTACGTTTTCTGTATGCTTACAATGACCTATATCTCCGATGCCATCGGCGAGCAGTAGGAACAAAACAGTATCGGAAAGTATTTCTTTTATTATTATCATATGTTTAAAGCTTAAGGAGGAATTGGTATGAACATTTCAGGAGTAGACTTCATCAAGGGTTGTTCGGCTATCGGTGCCGGGCTTGCTTTAATAGCCGGTATCGGCCCCGGTATCGGCCAGGGTATCGCAGCCGGGCATGCCGCGGCAGCGGTCGGAAGAAACCCCGGCGCAAGGTCCGATATTACTTCTACCATGCTTCTTGGACAGGCTGTAGCCGAGACCACAGGTCTTTACGGTCTGCTTGTAGGCATGATTCTTATTTTTGTTCAGCCTTTGGCTAAATAAGGAGGATAACAGTTGGAACCATTATTTAACGCGGTGTTCCTTTCGGGCACGGGAGAAACAATGGAACGATTGTTTGACCTGGATTTCCAGCTGCTGCATGACGCCTTCTGGTCTGCTCTTGCTGTGTTTATCC
>DNAD01000345.1 GCA_003484785.1 Lachnospiraceae bacterium | reverse complement strand
AAGATGCGGTTCCCATGTTTGGAAGGCTTATGGAAACAGCTGCCGCAAGGGGCCTTTCCTTCGGGTTAAAGCTCACCAACACCTTCCCTGTGGACGTTAAGGCCGGTGAGCTTCCAAGTGAGGAAATGTACATGGCAGGGCGCTCTCTCTTTCCTCTCACCATCCACCTGGCAAGGCTTATCTCCGATGAATTTGAGGGAAAGCTAAGGATCTCCTTCTCGGGCGGTGCCGTTGTTCAGAACATCAGTGACATTTACCGTACCGGGATAAGGCCCATAACCATGGCCACCAATATTTTAAAGCCGGGGGGCTATGAAAGGCTTGCGCAGATCGGAGAAACGATTAAGGAAGTAAAGCCGGAGTGCCCTGAAGGTATCGCCCTTGAACGGCTGCGCGCCCTGGATGACGGGGCCGGCGGCAATTCTTTATACAGAAAGGGCCCGAAACCTCTTCCAAAAAGACATATTGAAAAGGAGCTTCCGCTCTTCTCCTGCTTTAGCGCTCCCTGCAGAGAGGGCTGTCCCATAAACCAGGATATTCCCGCCTACCTTAAGGCCATGGAGGAAAATGATCCTGAAAAGGCTTTTAACATAATACTTGAAAGAAACGCCCTTCCCTTCATCACCGGAACCATCTGTCCCCATCACTGCGGGGATAAGTGTATGAGGAATTATTATGAGGAAAGCCTTCATATCAGAGATACAAAGCTGAGGGCTGCCAATGAGGCTTATGATAAGGTTCTTCCTGCTCTCACAGCCTCTGCTTGCCCCGGAGCAGAAAAGGCTTTAAAGGATCGCAGGGTCGCCGTAGTCGGGGGCGGGCCCGCCGGCCTTTCCGCCGCTTATTTCCTTAGCAGGGCCGGCATTTTCGTTACCATATTCGAAAAGGAGGATACCCTCGGAGGCATCGTCCGGCATGCGATCCCTGAGTTTCGCATTCCTCAGTCCTGTATCGAAAAGGATATCAGTATCTGTCTTTCCCATGGAGCCGAAGTAAAAACCGGCACTGAGATAACCTCGGTTAAGGAGCTTAAGGATCAGGGCTATACGGACGTTATCCTCTGTATCGGCGCCGAAAAGCCCGGTGATATGAGCCTTGAATACGGTGAGGCGGAGGATGCCGTGGAGTTTCTTAAAAAGGTAAGATCAGCCCCCGAAAGCGTAAATCCCGGAAAGAACGTGGTGGTCCTCGGAGGCGGAAATACTGCCATGGATACCGCAAGGGCCGCAAAGAGGCTTAAAGGAGTGGAGGCGGTACGGCTTGTATACAGGAGGACGAAGCGGTATATGCCGGCGGATGAGGAAGAGCTTGGCGCCGCCTTAAAGGACGGGGTTGAATTTATGGAGCTGCTTGCTCCCATAGGGGTAAAGGACGGGGTTCTTACCTGCTCTGTAATGGAGCTGGGGGAAGCAGACAGCACAGGCCGGCGCTCTCCCGTGGATACGGGGCGCACAGCGGACATTCCCGCCGACACGGTCATAGCGGCTGTCGGTGAAGCTGTAGAAACAGGCCTTTATGAAGCCCTTGGAACAGAGCTTGACAAAAAGGGACGCCCGGTCACGGATCAGAATATGGAGACAAGCGTGAAAGGGGTTTATGCGGCAGGCGACGGCAGACGGGGCCCGGCCACCGTCGTTGAGGCGATCTCTGACGCGGCCCGGGCGGCAAAGGCCATCGCGGGCATAAACCTTGACAGATACGTTGACGATAATAAGACAGATGATCTTAAGGCCCTGCAGGATAAGAAAGGCGTCATCTGCACCGACCTGACGTCCTTCCCTGATAAGAGGTGTCTGGGATGTCCTTCGGTCTGCGCCGTATGCGCCGATGTCTGTCCCAACAGAGCCAATGTCTGTATAGAACTGCCGGACCATGATACTCCTGAGATACTCCACATTGACGGGATGTGCAACGAATGCGGAAACTGCGCGGTATTCTGTCCCTACGAGGGCGCGCCCTACAGGGATAAGTTCACCCTCTATAACAGCAGAATAGACTTTGAAAACAGTAAAAATAACGGCTTTGCGGTTCTGGGAAACGACTCCTTCCTGCTTCGCCTCGACGGCAAGGAAGAAACCGTGGATCTTAAGGGCGCAGAAAGGATATCCGCAGAGGCTGCCGCCATGATAAAAGCGGTCATCCGTGATAATTCGCGGTTACTGTATTGAAGTAATGGGTCATTGCTGCCGCAGAAAGGAACATAAATGGATAAAATAAAATGGATCATGAACACCATGCCGAAAAGCGATGACGGATGGCTTTCGGTAATGTCGGAAAAAAATGTTGATAAGGCTCTCTCCTTTCACAAAAGCTTTCCCCAGTATAATGTGACGCCTCTTGCCGAGCTTAAGGGCATGGCCGGATACCTGGGGCTGTCCTCGGTTTTTGTAAAGGATGAAAGCTACCGTTTCGGGCTGAATGCCTTCAAGGTTCTCGGGGGCTCCTTTGCCATGGCCGGCTATATTGCAAAGGAAACAGGAAAGGACGTTTCCGAAATGACTTACGGATATCTTACCGGCGAGGAATTAAAAAAGGATTTCGGACAGGCTGTCTTCTTTACGGCGACCGACGGAAATCACGGCCGGGGTGTTGCCTGGGCCGCTGCAAGGCTTGGGCAGAAGGCCGTGGTCCATATGCCGAAGGGCACCACGAAGGCCCGCTTTGACAATATTAAAAAGGAGGGCGCGAAGGTCACCATAGAGGAGCTTAATTATGACGACTGTGTGCGCCTTGCGGCAAAGGAGGCCGCTGAGACCGAGCACGGCATCATCATCCAGGACACCGCCTGGGAGGGCTATGAGGAGATCCCGTCCTGGATCATGCAGGGCTACGGCACCATGGCATCGGAGGCGGACAGACAGCTTAAGGAGGCGGCGGCAGCCCCTCCGACCCATGTCTTCGTACAGGCAGGGGTCGGGAGCCTTGCCGGGGCTGTAGTCGGTTATTTTTCAAACCTCTATCCCGATAACCCTCCGAAATTCGTAATCCTTGAAGCTTCGGCGGCGGCCTGCCTCTATGAAGGCGCAAAGGCCGGAGACGGAAATCCCCGTATCGTAGAAGGCGACCTTCAGACCATTATGGCAGGTCTCGCCTGCGGCGAGCCAAATACCATCGGCTGGGACATCTTAAGAAATCACGCCGATGCCTTCCTCTCCTGCCCAGACCCGGTTTCGGCAAAAGGCATGCGCATGCTCTCCGCTCCCGTAAAGGGCGATCCGAGAGTGATAAGCGGTGAATCGGGCGCCATAGGTATGGGCGTTCTTTCATCCATCATGACGGACCCGGAATATGAACAGCTAAAGAAGGGGCTTGGCCTGGGAGGCGATTCCAGAGTTCTCATGTTCTCCACCGAAGGGGATACGGATCCGGAAAAGTACAGAAAGATCGTCTGGGAAGGCGAAAACGGATAAGAACATCATTAAATCAGCAGGAAAGGAGTAAGACATGTCACTTGATTTTGAGAAGATTAAAGAAGCCTCCGAAGGCTACAGGAAGGATATGTGCGCCTTTTTGCGGACCATGATCTCATACCCGAGCGAAAGCTGTGAGGAAAAGGAGGTAGCAGAGTGTATCAAGGCCGAGATGGACAGGCTGGGCTTTGACAAGACTGAGATAGACGGGCTCGGAAACGTCATCGGATGGATGGGTGATGGGGAAAAGATCATCGCCATAGACGGGCACATCGACACAGTCGGCATAGGAAACCGTGACAACTGGGAGCATGACCCTTACGAAGGCTATGAGACCGACGAGATCATCTACGGACGGGGCAGCTCCGATCAGGAGGGCGGCGTCTGCAGCGCCGTATACAGCGCAAAGATCATGAAGGATCTCGGGCTTATACCGAAGGGCTACAAGATCATGATCGTCGGCTCGGTTCAGGAGGAGGACTGCGACGGGATGTGCTGGCAGTACATCTATAACAAAGAAAATATCCGTCCCGAGTTCGTTATTTCGACAGAGCCCACCGACGGAGGGATCTACCGCGGACACAGAGGCCGTATGGAGATCAGGGTAGACGTAAAAGGCGTTTCCTGTCACGGCTCCGCTCCCGAAAGAGGCGATAACGCCATCTATAAAATGGCCGACATCATAGCGGATATCCGCAGCCTGAATAACAACGGCTGTGATGAGAGCACCGGAATCAGAGGTCTGGTAAAGATGCTGGATCCGAAATACAATCCCGAGCACTATGAAGATGCCCGCTTCCTTGGAAGGGGTACCTGCACAGTATCCCAGATCTTCTACACCTCACCCAGCCGCTGCGCGGTAGCGGACAGCTGCGCCATTTCTGTGGACCGACGCATGACAGCCGGCGAAACCTGGGAATCCTGTCTTGAGGAAATAAGGAGTCTTCCCGCGGTAAAGAAATACGGGGATGACGTGGAGGTCTCAATGTACATGTATGACCGCCCCTCCTACACCGGTGAGGTTTATAAAACGGAATGCTACTTCCCCACCTGGATAAACAGGGAAAACGCGGCTCACGTAAAAGCCCTCTATGACGCCCATAAGGCGCTCTACGGAGAGCACAGGATGGGCCCTGATTCCACAAAAGAGCTCAGGAACCGCCCTCTCATCGACAAATGGACCTTCTCTACCAACTGTGTTTCCATACAGGGGCGTTACGGGATCCCCTGCGTGGGCTTCGGTCCCGGCGCCGAGAGCCAGGCGCACGCTCCCAATGAGATCACCTACAAGGACGATCTTGTAAGATGCGCCGCCGTCTACGCAGCCGCCGTAAACCTTTATGATGAGAGCAATAAAACCGATGATGTCACTCAGTACCGCGCCGGAAAGACTGACAATGAGATTCAATAAGGAGAGGACTATGAGCAATATCAGAGAATTTACCGACAGACTGGATAAGCTGAATTTCAAAGATATGTACGAGGGAAACTTTTTTCTTACCTGGGAAAAGACCGATGACGAGATCGCGGCGGTCTTTACCGTGGCGGATGCCCTCAGACATTTAAGACAAAACAATATTTCCGCAAAGATCTTCGACTCGGGCCTTGGGATATCTCTTTTCAGGGACAATTCCACCAGAACCCGCTTTTCCTTTGCTTCGGCCTGCAACCTCTTAGGGCTTGAGGTTCAGGATCTGGATGAAGGAAAGAGCCAGATCGCCCATGGAGAGACCGTCCGTGAAACCGCAAACATGATCTCCTTCATGGCCGATGTTATCGGTATCCGTGACGATATGTACATCGGCAAGGGCAACAAATACATGCATGACGTGGTCGATGCGGTCACTGAGGGCTTTAAGGACGGTGTCCTTGAACAGAAGCCCACCCTTGTAAACCTGCAGTGCGATATCGATCATCCCACCCAGTGCATGGCCGATATGCTGCACATAATACACACCTTCGGAGGGGTGGAAAACCTGAAAGGAAAGAAGGTTGCCATGACCTGGGCTTATTCCCCAAGCTACGGCAAGCCCTTATCCGTACCCCAGGGCGTCATCGGCCTCATGACCCGTTTCGGCATGGATGTGGTTCTTGCCCACCCCGAGGGATATGATGTTATGAAGGACGTTGAAGAGGTGGCAAAAAAGAATGCGGCCGCAAGCGGCGGAAGCTTTACAAAGACCATTTCCATGGCCGAGGCCTTCAAGGAAGCCGATATCGTCTATCCCAAGAGCTGGGC
>DNAD01000141.1 GCA_003484785.1 Lachnospiraceae bacterium | reverse complement strand
GGTAAATTATTATGAGAAAGCTTATCCGAAGATGCATAGCCGTGCTGTTATGCGTAACGGCGCTGATACTGGTATTTATCCCGTCACCTGAGTCTTACGCCTCTACAGAGAGGGGAGACTATCTGATGAACGGCTCTGTGATCGAAAAATATAAAGGAAATGCCGAGAGGCTGACCCTGCCGGAAAATATCACCGAGATAGGAAAGGATGCCTTTTCCGGCTGCAACAGCCTCGTAAGAGTGATAATACCCGAGGGTGTATCAAAGATCGGATACTCGGCTTTTGAAAACTGTACAAGCCTTGAAGAAGTTGTGATCCCGAAAAGCGTGAAGGCCATTGACTCCGGCGCCTTTTCGGGATGCACCAGGCTTGTGAGCGTAAGCCTGCCCGAAAAGACACGTTCCCTGGGTTCAGGTGTTTTCGCGGGCTGCACAGCTCTTTCCAATGTTCCCATAGCATCGGGGAATACGGAGTATGTCTGTTCTGACGGCGTAATTTACAGTAAGAACGGAAAAAATCTTATACAGTATCTTGCGGGCCGCCCCAAGACTTCATATTCCATGCCCTCCACCATAGAAAAAATAGGCGAATATGCTTTCTGGGGGGCCGGAAACCTGACAGATGTAAAGATATCCTCAAACGTAAGGACGATTCCCGAATATGCCTTTGCAAACTGTTCGGGGCTTTCTTCTGTTGTCCTGCCCTACGGGGTACGTTCACTTATGGCATATTCCTTCTCGGACTGCAACAGTCTTCGTAATATCACTATTCCGGATTCAGTAGGTTATATAGACATAAACGCCTTTGCCAGCAGCAAAAAGGTTGCACTGGACTTTGAGGGGGGAGCCGTCTCCGACCCTGCCTCCGTCGATGCAGGTCAGGATGGCGGGGACGTTTCTTCAGAGAGTACCGTTTCGGGAAATGCCCTGGAAAAGACCGATGACGGGGAAGCGGTCTACCACGGAGACGAACCCGTGACCGACAGGGGGCCTACCACCACAGCCGGCCCCTATTCTTCGGTTCAGGATTTTGCAGAGACCAGGATAGTAGGCGGAAATGCCCTTGTTATGCTTTCAAGGAGGACTCCCGTAAAAGGGGTGAATATGGGGGATGCGGAAACCGAGGATGACGTTTCGGAGTCCGGGGCTGTTTCCGTAAGCTCTGATGATTATAATCTCATAGAAGGCATTTTTTCCGATTATTCGGGAAATGATGCCGTGGTGAACATTCCCGGGGAAACGGAAAGGATAGGAAACCGCGCATTCTATCAGGACAGCTATCTGGAGGGAGTGGTCATACCCGATTCCGTAAAGGAGATCGGTGATTTTTCCTTTGCAAGGTCCGGGATATCGTCCGTAGAGATACCCCCCTCTGTCACCGATATCGGATATGCGGCCTTTTATGAATGTATGACCCTTTCAGAGGTTTCGATACCTTCCTCCGTAAAGAATATCGAGCTGGGTGCCTTTGAAGGAACCCCCTTCTTAAACAACTGGTACCACGATCCCTCACAGGGCGATTTCCTTATAGTGGGAGACGGGATACTGCTGGCTTATAAGGGAAACGGCGGCAATATCTCCATCCCGGAGGGTGTAAAGACCATAGGTCCCCAGTGCTTCTTCAACAATCAGACCATAACCGGGGTTTATTTTCCGGAGTCTGTCAAAAAAATAGGAGAGGAGGCCTTTGACGGCTGTAAAAACCTGTCCGGGGCAAAGCTTCCTCCCAATCTTAAGACAATAGAGGACAGGGCTTTTATGGGTACCGGGATAAGTGAGGTTATCATACCGGCCACGGTAAGATCCATAGGAACAGGAGCCTTTGACAATACGGAAACCACTCCCCTTGGCGCTGTGGTATTTCTTGGAAATACCATCCCTGCCGCATCCGCAAAGTCCACGGCTTCACGGCTCTCCGCAGGATCGCTCAGAACTCCTGCCTTTAACGGAGTCAAGAATGCCATAATATCCGAAACGGCAGATCTTTCGGACGATTCGTCGGTACTTGCCCCGGATCGCCTTGGCTTCAGGGGAGCGGTGTATACCATAACCGATTCTTCAAAAAGCCCCGGAAATCTGAAACTGGTACGGGCCCTGAATGTTCCCGACGAAAACGGGTTCGTAAGCATCGATCCCCATGTAAGCGCGGGCGGGCGTTCCTATGTGATGAGCGATGTATCTGACAAGGCTTTTGATAAATACAGCGAGGAATATTATTATAACGGGAGGCTTCGCTGGGCCGGGAGAGCGCTTAAGGATATAACCATTCAGGGAAACAGCAGTGAGGCTCTTGAGGGGCTGCTGGCAGGAATATACAAGGGAGGAAGTCCCGTAGAGAATACGGAGAACAATGCTATAAAGGTTTTATGCAGAGGTGATTCCTTTGACTCCTCCGCGGGGGCTTCGGCCTCGATCCCGGGCAGCACTGAGAACTATGTCCTTACGGTCTGTGATGATGAGAGCAGGAGGACTGTATTTGAACAGGCGATAAGCAGGGAATACAAAACGGGTAATTTCAGGCTGGTGCCTCTTGACATAAGCTTAAGCTCCATGATGGGTAATGTTAACATTACCAAATTGGGAACGAGCAAGCTTGAGATCTGTATTCCCGTGCCCTCGGCTCTTAAGGGGACAAGCGGAATAAAGGCTGGGGCCCTTAATGACAATCTGGTGTTCGAACCACTTGCAGTTTCGGAGATTGTGGTGGATAATGTAGCCTGTGTACGTTTTGTAGCAAGCCATCTCTCACCCTTTGCCCTGTTTGGCATATCACAGCCCGCCATGCCATCAGGCAGGACGGGATCCATACTGCATGTAGACAGCAGGGGCGGGGCCGAAACCACCGTTTCCGGAACCCCGGTTTTTGCGGGCAATACAGTAAACGGCGTGATCAGGACCCTGAACAAGCAGGTAGGGGGAGGGGTCAGCGTCAAATGGTTTGTGATAGTGATACTTATTTGCAGTGCCCTGATACTGTTTCTGATCAGGGATAAGAAGAGAAAATGATTGGCGCGGAAAAGGAGATGTTATGAAAAATGATTACAGAGAGGTGAAAATGAATCCCTCCAATAACCTGTTGGAGCTGGAGGAGCCTATTTACAACCTCACGGACGTTGAAACACCCAATGTTTTCAGGAATCTCTATCCCTATGATGAGATACCCAAGATCGCTTTTAACGACCGGATCGTGCCCCACAATATGCCAAAGGAGATATGGATCACTGATACTACCTTTCGTGACGGCCAGCAGTCCCGGGCACCGTATACCACCGAGCAGATAGTGACAATATACGACTATCTCCACAGACTGGGCGGCCCCAACGGCATAATAAGAGCCAGCGAATTCTTTCTGTACAGTAAAAAGGACAGGGACGCGGTATATAAATGTATGGAGAGGGGATATCAGTTCCCCGAGATAACCAGCTGGATAAGAGCCTCCAAGGAGGATTTCAAGCTGGTTAAGGAGATCGGCATGAAGGAGACCGGGATCCTGGTTTCCTGTTCGGATTACCATATCTTCTATAAGCTTAAGATGACCAGGAGACAGGCTCTTGAGCACTATCTGAGCATAATAAAGGAATGCCTTGAGACGGGTATTTCTCCCAGGTGTCATCTTGAGGATGTTACCAGAGCGGATATCCACGGCTATGTTATACCCTTCTGCGTGGCTCTCATGAAGCTGATGGATGAGTACAAGATACCGATCAAGATCCGTGTCTGCGATACCATGGGTTACGGGGTCAACTATCCCGGAGCCGTTATCCCGAGAAGTGTTCAGGGTATAATCTACGCGCTGCTTAAACATGCGGGGGTTTCCTCCCACCTTCTTGAGTGGCACGGGCACAATGATTTTTACAAGGCGGTTTCCAATTCCACCACGGCCTGGCTCTATGGGTGTTCCAGCGTAAACACCTCCCTCTTCGGAATAGGGGAAAGGACCGGAAATACACCCCTTGAGGCCATGGTATTTGAATATGCCCAGCTTAAGGGAACCCTTAACGGCATGGATACAAGGGTGATAACGGAGCTTGCGGAATACTATCAGAAGGAGATCGGATATCAGATCCCTCCGAGAACCCCCTTTGTGGGAGAGAATTTCAACGTGACCCGGGCGGGGATACACGCGGATGGGCTGCTTAAGAATGAAGAGATCTATAATATATTTGATACCGACAAGTTCCTTAACAGGCCGGTACTCTGCGCGGTATCCAATACCTCGGGGCTTGCGGGGATAGCTCACTGGATAAATACATATTACAAGCTTCCCGAAAAGGATCAGGTTGAAAAGCAGTCTCCTCTGGTAAAGCGTATAAAGGATGAGGTGGATGCCGAATACGAAAGCGGAAGAGTCACGGTCATGACAAATGATGAGCTTGACGGGATGATAAAGGTAGCATGTCAGGATTTAAATATTACATTAGTCGGATCGGTTCAAACTAAAGTTTGAACCTAAGGAGAACAGAAATGGAAAAAATTATCATGAAGACCCCTTTGGTTGAGATGGACGGAGATGAGATGA
>DNAD01000186.1 GCA_003484785.1 Lachnospiraceae bacterium | reverse complement strand
GAGATGATGAAACAGTCAAATGCCGTGGCAGACCAGCAGATCTGCGATCCGCAACCCGACCCCCGGGCTTACGGGAGTATGACTTCGCAGAAGATGATGAGGTCAATGCTTAAGCTCATGATCGCGCAGCAGCAGACGGTACTGCAGATGATGGAGATCATGGCGGAAATGATCACGCTGCCTGCCGGTAGATCCCCTATGGGAAATATACCGGGACAATATTTCATGCCGGGCATGGGACCGGGAAACAACGATCCGTTTAAGAAACAACTTTCGGGAGATATGAAGGCAAAGGTGCAGAAGGCAATGGAGCCTTATATTTCAAAAAAGGCGGATAAGCCTATCGAAAAGCCAAATGTGATCGGAATTACAAAGGCTAAGGTAGGCAAGCCCGTCAAAAGTGCCGAAGAGGTTCTGGACCACGTTCTTTCCGGACTTCTGAAAAACGGATTCAATAAAACAGATGATTTATTTGAACAGGGGCTTACTTCCCTGGATACCGTCAAGATCGTAACCAGGTGCGGAGAACATGGCTACGGTGTTAAGATGCAGGATATCTATATGCATTCTACTTTTGACGAACTGGTGAAGTGCATGACTCCGGGTGAATAAAAAAGCTTAGAGAGCGGGATAAAAGAGAAGTCATGCCTGAAAAAAGCATGGCTTTTCTTTTGCGCGATAAGGCCGTCAAAAGGAAGGTGCCGGCAAAGCTGTCAGGCGGCCCGCGGACGAGTATGGTTCCTGCTTTATCGATACAGAAGGGAGGCTCAAATGAAGCCGAATGATGCACAACTGATCCGGAACGGACTGGAACTCAACAGCCGGATGCTCGGCAGGTTAATGGATAAATTAAACTGCGATATACCGGTTCCTGCGACACCCCCTGCGGTACGCCGGCCGGCAGAGCGAAGGGACAGATCTCCTTCCCGATATGTGCCTGAAAAGGAAAAAACCGAAATACGGAAGGCCAGGGAAGAGCTTTTCCATCGCTTCGCAGGAATGGAAGAAAGGGAAGTAAGCGAAGGAAGGGCTAAAAGGGAAGTTCTTGATACGGCACAGTATACAGCCGCCTCACTGACGGATAAAGACCTGAATACAATTATCGGTATGTATGGCAATTCCGTAGAGAATATCTATGAACTGGGGCCGGGACAAAGGTGGATGCTGGAAACCGGTCAAAAGGTGAAGTCCGCTTTTTTTCTGCAGATCGAGACCAGAGCCGTTATCGATCTGAATCCTGCCATTTTCAGGCAGCAGGCCGATAAGGTGTGTGAAAAGCATGAAAGCCTTCGTTCTTCCTTTGTATACAGGAATGTGAGTCAGCCCTATCGTGTGGTTCTGAAGGATCGGCATCCGGAGGTGAATTATTTTGATCTGTCCGATCTGAGTGAGGAAGAATTTGAAGATAAGGTTCACAGTTGTATGGAAGCGGACAGGATCCGTGGATTTGATCTGGAAAGAGATCCCCTTCTGAGGATCAGTGTTTATAAAAGCGGTAAAAAGGACACCTACTCCCTGGTCGTCTCACAGCCGCATATCAATACGGACGGGACAAGCATAGGCGTACTTTTCGGGGATCTGTTCGTCGGTTATGCGCTGGACTTAAACGGCATCGATAAAAAGATTGAAGCCCGGACCTACAAGTCCTATGCCGAGCATCTTCAGAATATCGACAGGGAAAAGGAGCTGGACTGGTGGAAGCATTATCTGAGCAGAGAGGCGGAGGATCAGCTGCTTCCGGGACAGATGAAAAGCGAGCTGGATTATGATCACGCATCTTATTTTGTCCCCTTCACACAGGAAGAGCAGGAGGATCTGCTGGCCGCACAGAAAAGACTGAAGGTGACACAGTTTGTCCTGCTGCAGTGTCTGTGGGGGATCATGGCCGCAAGATTGAAGGGGCGAAAGAGTATCGTGTTCGGGATCATTTCGGCCGGCAGAGATGCGGAAGTATCGGAAAGCATGATGCAGACAGGCGGCTTTGTAAACGTACTGCCGATCGAAATATCCTTTGATGAAGAGGAACCCTTTTCCGAACTGGCTTCCCGTACACAGATGGATTTTGTGAGCGCCATGAATAACTCCCATTGTTCCCTGAGCGAGATACAGGAGGCTCTGGGAAGGGATCAGCCGGTCTTTGGACATCTTATGAATTACCGCAGCATGACCAGGAATCAGTCCGGGCATGCCTCCGGGGCACCGGGACTTCCCGGGGTTCAGATCATCGGGGGAGACATGTATGATAATCTTTCGGAGGATCTGTGCCTGTATTTTACGGCCAAAAAGGATCAGTTCGGCTGTGATTATTTCTATAATGAGAGAGCTTTTTCAAGAGAAGTCATCGGACTTTTGGCAGACTTCTTCAAATCCATGCTTGCTGCCCTGAAGAATGTGACGGCAGAGACTAAGGTAAGCGAGTTCCCCTCGCCGGATGCGGACCTGATCTATTTCGCGCAGGACGTAAGAAAGATCAGGCAGGTAAAGATTGCGGGCTTTATGAAAAAGCACCCTGTCTTTGCGTCCGTTCCGGAGGAAGCCCTGCTTTCTCTGGCAGAGACCTGTACGCTGGATCATTTTCAGGAGGGTTCGATAATAGTGAATCCCTCAGAGTATACGGAGGATATTACGGTCCTGGTACAGGGAAGAGCGGTCCTCTATGGAGAATCAGAGGGGGGATGGCGGAACCCTGCGCGCGTATTCAGGCCGGGAAGTATTCTGGATATTGGCGCATTGATCGGAGAAATGAGGCCCCGCAATCTTGTCATGAATGATATGGAGGATGTTACAGTCCTCAGAATACCGTATGGGGCTTTTCTGGATTTTCTGTATGAGCGGCCTGCGGTGTTTTTACGGCTCCTAAGCCAGGTTGAAAAAGAAAAACAGGATTATATGAGACTGTGGCTCAAGGCGCTTTGAGCCGGATCGGGAGAAGGCGGTGTACCGGGGTGGAGAAGGAGCAGAAAAAAATGGATCACAAGGAAGCTGACAGGTTTCGGACACTGCTTGACGGGATCTTTAGGTACAGGGAAAGCGAAAAGACTGCTGTCCTGTGCGGGGAGGCAGGGATATCCTACCGGGATCTTATACGTGATGCCATGCTCCTTGCGCATGCTCTGAGAAACAGGGGGATCGGAAAAGGCTCTTTTGTCATTCTTTCCATGAGCCGCGGTGTCAATATGATAAAGGCTCTGCTCGGGATCCTGTATGCGGGAGCGGCCTATGTGGCTGTGGACCGGACGTGGCCTGCTAAGAGGCTTTCGTATATAAAAAAGGACTGTCAGGCCTCCTGCATGCTGGATGATGCGCTTTATGAAGCTCTCTGCCGGGAAGCCATGGCGATCCCTTATCAGAAAGGCTTTCGCGGGGACGAAAAGGAGCTGTACCCGGCCGAGGAGGATCTGCCCGGGGCAGAGGGCTGTGATGCGATCGCGGTTTATTATACCTCCGGAAGTACGGGAGAACCCAAGGGTACGGTGACCCATCACAGCGTTTTTCTGAACGAGGCCATGCCGGTGTCCTCCAATATCTGTTCCTGTGAGACGGCCCGTCTTTGCGATGTGGTCTTTTCCATGGGCAATTTTGCATACGGCGCCGTTGCCTGCGATATTTTTTATGCTCTGTTTAACGGGATGACTCTTGTGCTCGCTTCGGAAAAGGAACGGCTCTCACCGGCGCTGTTAGGAGAGTGCATGCTTAAGAATCATGCGGATGCTCTTCTGGGGACCCCATCCATGCTGATGGGATATTTAGAGGATGCGACGTTTGCCGCCGGCTTTGCCGCTCTTAAGAGGGTCATCCTGACGGGAGAGGCCCTGTCCGAGGACGCGGCTTCAAGGATCGCCTCCTGTACCGGGGCTGTTCTCTTTGACGCCTTTGGCGCTTCCGAAGTGCGAAATTACGCCTTTACGCGGATAAAGCCCGGTGAAACTATCAAACTGGGATCACCCACCTGGAAAGCTCTGCTGCTGCTTGATGAAGAAGGGACGCTCCATGAAGCGGATAAGGCCTTACCTGAGACGAGGGGGGAGCTCTGCATCGGAGGAACGCCGGGCAAATACGGATACTATCTCAACCACCCGGAGCTTACAGCTCAGAAGTTTACCGTTACCAAAGAATACGGAAGGATCTATCATACCGGAGATCTGGCAGAGATCAGGGAGGATGGGAGCATCGTTCTGACCGGTCGCGCCGATGGCCTGCGTAAGCTCCATGGACAGCGCCTGGAGACCGGCGAGGTGGAGAGGATGATGGAACGCTGCCCCGGAATTTCCCGGGCAGCGGTGGATATCCGGGGTGAGGGGCCGGAGGCGGTCCTGCTTGGATGGTATAAGGGAAAGGGGATCGATGAGGACGGGCTAAGGGCGTTTTTAACGGAAAGACTGCCGGCTTATATGGTCCCGGCGCGCCTGATGGAGCTTAAGGAGCTTCCGCTTAATGAAAACGGCAAGCTCAACAGGCGGGCCCTGCCGGATATTCCCGCAAAGGCCGTGTCCTTTGCTCCGCCGCAAAACGATCAGGAAAGGCTTCTGTGTGATTCCTTTGCAAGGGTCTTAAGGCTGTCCGCGATTCCGGGAAGGGATTCCGGCTTTTTCGTGCTTGGAGGAGATTCCATCAAAGCCATGATGCTTATAAGTATCCTGGAGGAAGCCGGATATCATCTGTCCATGGCAGATCTGCTTAAATATCCGACGCCGGCACGCCTTGCGGCATGGCTTGGCCGGAAGGGATCCACGGTAACCGCTACCTCCATGAATGAAGAGTTACGTTCCACGGTAAAAACGGTCCCGGAAGTGAACAGCCCTGAGCTGCCCCTGCTGCCGGAAGAGCTGACGGCGCTAAAGGAGGACCCGAACATAAAAACGGTGCTTCCCGTCAGCAATGTGACCGACATTTATCTGCGGATGAAGCGGCTGGGGGTCTCTGACCGCCGCAATGTGACAAGGGGAAAGCTTTTTGTTCCCCGAAGCTTTACGGAGGAAGAGTTTCGCGATCGTGTGGAGCACCTTGTAAAGAACCATCCGGCTCTGCGTTCTGACTTCAGGCGGGACAGTTCCGGGAGGTTCTGGCAGGTATTTTATAAGGAGTATCAGCCTGTCATTTATTATAAGGATATCCGGATGCTGTCAGAGGAGGTAAGGGAAAGGTTTACAGACGGCTTCCTGAAGGCCATGGATGCGGGAGAAGGACTTTTTCAGGCCGCATGCCTTCGTTTTTCCGATGAAAAGAGTGTCATTCTGCTCTGCGTTCAGCATACCGTCGCGGATGGGATATCTGTTCAGATCATGGCCTCTGAGCTGACAGATCCCGATTACGGGGAGCTTAAGGAGGATGCCCTGCTTCCTCACAGAGAGCGGGTGCTGCGGGATTATCGGACCCCTCCCGCTCAGATCCTGGACTACTACAGACAGGCACAGCCCCTGTGGAAATCGGGAGAGACGCTCCGGCAGGATCAGCCGGACAGGAGGGTGCGCAGAATCCGCCTCACAAAGGAGGAGACCAGACACCTGAATCAGACTCTGGCGGATCGCGGCATCATGCTGTATTCATGGGTCCAGTACTGTTATGGCAGAGCCTGGCTGGATACAATCGAAGGAGAAGAGATCTGGCTTCTGACTCTGGAGTCCGGCAGATATCCGGACTGGAAGGGCGATATGCGGACAGTGGGAAACCTGATCATCGGTACGCCGGTTGCGATCAGCCGTGATCTGTCAGCAG
>DNAD01000316.1 GCA_003484785.1 Lachnospiraceae bacterium | reverse complement strand
GCACTAATAGAATTCAAACTCGGAAGTAAAGAAACAGATATGGGTGCTGAGCATCTTTGCGAAATAGAAAGACTTATTGCTGAATACAATAAAAAAGAAAAACAGGTTCCACTGAGATTACCGGATCTCAAACTTGTCATAACTGCGACTGAATATGGTTATAAGCGCGAAGATGGTGTATATGTTATTCCTATTGGATGTTTGAAAAATTAAACACAAATCGTAATTCAAAAAAACAGACATCTGCAGAAATGCAACAAAATGCCATAGACAGTGAACACATTGTTCACTTAAAAAGATATGAATACTTCCTTCTCTGCGCCCTGAGCACCTGTATTACCCGGTCGCATACATTTTTCGGATAATATGACGTATCACGCACAGCATCCGTAATAGCCCGGTCATCAAAACAAAACTTTATATTACATCCGTATAATTCCTCCGCGGCATCCAGCTGTTCATCGAAATCATAAGAGACCGTCTTTGATCCTGCTTCCGCGATCAGCGCATATACATCGCCATCCATGGGATAATCCATGCTCGTGTCGGACAGAAGAGCCGCACCGTTATCAAAAACCGGACAATAATCAAATATTCTGTCGTTCCTTTTGATCACAGCTATATTATGCATATGTCTGTCGTCATTCAGGAAAAGAGCATCTATTGTCAGCAGCCTGCTTATATAAAAACCGAAATCCTTAAGACCGGTCATCTCGACCGCGAACCCTGTCAAAAACCTGAGCCTTTCCTTAACATCAGTGATACCAAATACGGATTCATACAGGCTCCTGCCATACCTGAGCTTAAACAGCCTCTCCAGTGTTATAAGCTCACCGCGGCCATTGATGAAATCCCTGCTTTTTACGCCGTTATAGATCCTGTTCTTATATCTTATCTGCTCTGTTTCATAGGTAACATACTCACCCCTCTTCAGATCAGATTCTGCCAGCAGCTTGGACACTACTGTTTCAGACAACCCCTCATAGCCAAGATTATCCGCCTTATACCATATCCCGTTGGCTCTCCATTTTAGCTGGTTTCCCTTGGATGAATGCCGGTTATTTTCATATCTGTCTGTTTCAAACAACTCGATCATATCTGTCGCTCTATCCTTATCCAAAAATCATCTTCTGCCATCCTGCCCTCAGTCTTCTTAATGATCAGAAAAGGATCATAAAACGGCAGATCAAGATCCTTCAGTATCAGCTTCATCTTATCACGCTGTGCGGGGAAGCATCGTGACTCAAGAAATTCCTCATATTCTTTATATGTTGGATGTTCGTTCTTTCCAAAAGCCCTGAGCAGGATGTTTGAAGTGTAATTCCTGATCACAACCCGCTGGTTTATATCGTCAACATCAATAAGGGTACAAGCATGCCGGCCATTCATATACCAAAGGCGCAGCGGAAATGTCCTTTCGGGAATGCTTCTCTCGTCCATAAGCTGCGGTGAATGAAAAAAAATATCAAACACAAGGGCGGCGACGCCTGTTACTTCGCCGTTTTTCTCCCATCTTTCGACAGTGGGTTTCGAGCATCCCATAAAATCCGCCAGCTGCTGCTGCGTCATCCTGTATCTTTTTCGGAAATTTTTGACTTCTTCCGAGGTTATACGATCACTCCTGATATATTCCATTGCAAACTCCATGATCATTTTGATGATTATATTAATGATTTTATCATCAATATGATGAGTAGTAAAGTATGGATCTGTAGCTGTATCTCCCGACCCGGTTATTTGATGATCCGCCAAAGCGCAAAACCGACCCCGAGGACTAATCTTATACAAAATGTCTGAAATGGACCACCGACTCCGTCCCCGGGGGGCCATTTTCCTGCCTGTCTTCCCCAAAAGCCACTACTCCAGAAAGAACCAATCGTCCGCATACTCATCGTAATAGTACATCGCGTCCTCATATTCATCATAATAGCAAAGGGTATCCGTTTCCTCGTCGTACAGGTAAAGGATATCGTTATCATACTGATACCAGATATCCTCCTCATAGTCATATATCCAGTCATCACCGGTCTCAGCGCTGTTTCCGGCATGCCCCTGCGAAACCTGATCGTAACTGTTTGAGCACGAACCGTTGCTTAAGTTGCAGCCATACTCGCTCTCATAAGCTCCCCAGCCTGCCCAGCCGCTTTCAAAGCTGTCATAATCATAGTAGCTGTCATAGCTGCTTTCAGTAACAAAATGGCTCAGCCACTGAACATATTCAGGATCAATATTGATATCCATAAATACGCTCTTCAGCTGTTTATAAAAGTCCGGATCACCGTAAGGAAGGGATACCGCCAGTCCCGTCAGCTCGTTCTTATCCGATGTATGTCCGTAATACGAGACCGCGGCTTTCAGCGCAGATGTCAGAGCCTTCGCCTCTTCGCTGCTGTTATCGATATTTTCAACCAGGGCAAGGATATCGCTGATACAGTAATCCGACAACGTAACATTGCTTTGATCCGATCCCCACAGATCGTCGAAAAAGTTACTTTTCGAACGCCCCTTTGACCGATGCCTGCGGCTGTAATTTGTTCCGAGAAGCGAAGCCTCATTTTTATAAGCATACTTCTCCCAGGCCGTAAACAGGTCGTTCACCGTCGACTCATTAAAAAGTCCGATGCAGGCGGAATCCCCGTCAGGGCTTATCTCATTGGCCGCTATGGCAGCATCCACGATCTCTTTTCCCAGAAGCGGCGTGGATATACCCGGATCCTCCTCAAATTTTCTCATCCATCCGCGGTAGCTCCACCCCAGTCCGGATTCAAAATCCTCCGATAAAAGCGTATATTTACAATAGGGAGCCAGCGCGTAGCAGGTCTCTATACTGGCCATGATGCAGCAGTCCATCCCTATGATGTCAAAATGAACATCCGAATGCTCGGAAAATGCCCGAGCCATCTCTGCGATGGTAAGGCTGGCCTCCGGATCCTGCCATTCGTCATAACCAAACCCGTATACCGGTCCGCCGCCATGATCCCAGAACAGGAACAGATATCGATCCGCGGGATATGCGGATTTACAGAACCCTATGAATTCGGACAGCGTCGCCGGAGAGGTACAGTCAAGCTGT
>DNAD01000335.1 GCA_003484785.1 Lachnospiraceae bacterium | reverse complement strand
TGTCTGCCCCCCATTCAAGCACCTTCCTTGCAAAAAAGAAAATGAAGGGCACCGGGATCATATTCCCCACTATACATATTATATAGCTCGGCAATATCGGAAGCCCGAAGCCTATGGCATAGGGTATGGCCCCCCTCAGCTCTATGAGGGGCACCATCGAGATCAGAAAAATTATAATATATTGCTTAAAAGTTGACATAGCCTGTCCATCTCCTCATCAGTACCGATGGATATCCTCAGATGGTTATCGATCCTCGGTTTATTAAAATATCTCACATACACGCCCTGTTCCTTAAGGCTTTCAAATATCTCCCGCGCTTTTTTACGGGGATGGGTACAGAATACGAAATTGGTCCTCGAATCGGATACCTCAAATCCAAGGGCCCGAAGCTCCTTCTTGGTCCTCTCTCTCGTACGGATCACCTTATCCACGGTTTCCTTAAAATAAGCCTCATCGGAAAGCGCGGCGACCCCCAGTTCTATAGCCGGCCTGTTCATAGTATAGGAATTGACGGAATACTTCACATCATTCATATACTTTATCAGACGAGGGCTTCCTATAGCATAGCCTATCCTCATTCCGGCAAAGGCCCTGGACTTTGAAAAGGTCTGAACTATGAGGACATTGTCATATTTTTTTGTAAGAGGCAGCGCCGAGGTTCCGCCAAAGTCCACATAGGCCTCATCAAAGATGACTACACCGGAAGGATTGTTTTTTACAATATCCTCAAAGAAGGAAAGATCCCCTGCTTCGTCGATGCCTGTGGGGGCATTGGGATTTGCGATGATGATCCCCCCGTTCTTTCTGTAGTAATCCTCTTTCCTGATATGAAACCTTTCATCCAGGGGGATAATTTCATAGGGTATCCTGTATACCTCTGCCCACACATCATAGAAGGAATAGGTGATATCCGCAAAGAGCACCGGATCCTTTCCGTAAAAAAATGTGAGGAAGGCCATGGAAAGCACATCATCAGAGCCTGTCCCCACGAACACCTGATCGCTTCCGACACCGTACCTTAAAGCTATCGCTGAGGTCAGAGGCTCTGCGGCAGGATCGGGATACAGCCTAAGTAAACCGGCATCAAGCCGCTTCAGGGCCTCCCTTACCGCAGGGCAGGGAGGATAGGGAAACTCATTGGTATTTAATTTTATTATCTTCTCAAGGTTTTTGGGCTGCTCCCCCGGAACATAGGGTATCACCCTTCTCACATTCTTCTCCCAGGCCGATACGGCTCCGGTGCCCCGGGAGGGAGCTGTCCCGCTCACAGGCCGTACTCCTTCGCAAGCATGGCAAATTTCGGCAGAGCGTTTACTATGGTCTCATAGGCGACACAGTAAGCAAGCCTTACATATCCCGGACAGCCGAAGGCGGAGCCCGGAACGATCACGATATTGTATTTCTTTGCCGCTTCGCAGAATTGTTTATCATCCTCGATGGGAGCCTTCATGAACAGATAAAAGGCTCCTTCTGGCTTCTGGCAGGTAAAATTAAGCTTTATAAGGCCCTCATAGAGGGTATTCCTGTTTCTTTCATAATATCCGATATCTGTCTTCTCGTTTAAGCAGCGCGCCACCGCAAGCTGCTGCAGGGAAGGAGCGTTTACATATCCGAGGATCCTGGTGGCAACGCCAGCTGCCGAATAGATATCTTCATAATCATCGATCTGTGAAGGGATCACAAGATATCCTATACGTTCCCCGGGAAGGGACAGGGACTTCGAGAAGGAATAGCCCACTATGGTATTTCTGTAATATTTTGTCACAAAGGGAACGGTCACATCGCCGTATACAAGCTCTCTGTAGGGCTCATCCGTCACAAGATAGATGGAGTTTCCAAACTCCTTCTGTTTCTTTTCAAGGATATCCGAAAGAGCCGCTATGGTCTTTTCCGAATATACCACCCCGGTTGGGTTATTGGGCGAATTGATAAGAACGACCTTTGTTTTTTCGCTGATCTTTTCGGAAAGCTCCTCAAGATTCGGCTGGAAATCAACTGTGTTGGGCGTTATCTCAACCAGCACTCCGTCATAATTTGCAACGTAGCTTCTGTACTCACCGAAGAAGGGAGCGAAGGTGATCACCTCGTCCCCCGGATTGAGAAGTACCTTAAATACAATATTAAGCCCGGAGGCCGCCCCCACTGACATTACGATATTATCACCGGTAAAGTCGGTGCCGAACCTTTCGTTGAGAGAATCGGCCACCGCCTTTCGAACCTCGGGATAACCTGCGTTGTTCATATACCCGTGTACATAGACAGGATCCTCAGTCTTGAGTATATCGATCATAGCTTCCGCCACCGCCGCAGGAGCCGGCACGTTGGGATTTCCCAGGCTGAAATCATATACGTTCTCAGCCCCGTATTTTTCCGCAAGCTTCTTACTCTCCTCAAACATTGCCCGTATCGCCGAGCTCCCCTTTGCAAGTTTCATCATTTTCTCAGAAATCATCTTTACCCTCCTGCGCCGATTTGTTTACAAATCGTGCGCTTAGGCTC
>DNAD01000290.1 GCA_003484785.1 Lachnospiraceae bacterium | reverse complement strand
CCTTAAGCCCCTCCGCATACCCCTGGATAAGGGCAATCGGGGTTTTCAGCTCATGAGAAACATTTGACAGGAATTCTTTTCTGAGCTCATCGATCTCCGTCTTTTTCTCAAGATCTCTTTTCAGCCCTATATTGGCGCTCTTAAGCTCCGAGATCGTAGCCTCCAGCTTTTCCGAAAGCTTGTTTATATTATTGCCTAAAAGAGCTATCTCATTCTCCCCGCCGCTCTGATACTTCGCCTCAAAATCAAGGTTGGTCATCTTCTCGGAGATATCCGCCAGTTCAAGGATGGGGCGTGTCAGCCTGCCTGCAACAAAGCGGACGATAAACATACCGCATATGACGACTATGACTCCGATATAAGTCAGCAGAGTATTTGAAATTGCCGCGCTCTCCCTGATGCCCTCGATCGGCGACCTGATGAGCATCATCTTTCCGTCTCCCAGAAAGCCCCAGAGCTCCAGATATTCCAACTGTACCACCCTGTCCTTTGATCTCTGGATCTTATAATTATTCGTGGTAATGAGCTCCTCGGCATCCTCCGGGCCATAAATTACGTACTGGATCAGGCGCCGGGCCAGGAGGTTATTGTCCTTTGAGGTCGCCTTTACTGTCTCCGTATCCGTATCAAGGATAATTATCTCCAGATTATAAGTGCTGGCTATGGACAGAAATTTGGAGTCAAATTCCGGAGTTGTAATATCTCCGTCCACGATCTGTGAGTCTATTTCATTATATGCCTGTATGATCGCTGCCTTCTTCTTTTCCAGATAGAAGGTTCCTATAAAGGCCACATTTGCGATCCACAGCACAACGAGCATTCCGGCCATCACTCCTCCGAATACGAGGGTGAACTGGTTTTTTATTGAATTTTTCATGCTCAGATGTTATCCGGATTGCTCTTTTTGGTTGGGATATCAAAGTCGGGATGCTCACCAAGCCACGTATTCTGGGGCATCGAGCTTAACATCCATACCTCATCCCTTGTAAGCTCAAAATCAAATACATCAAGATTGGCAAGAATATGCTCCTTCGATGTTGCCTTCGGTATGGGAAGAACGCCCTTATCGATCGCAAACCGCAGATTGATCTGCTGAATGCTCTTTCCGTACTTTTCCGCAAGCTTCCCAAGAATGGCATTTCCGATTATTGCATTCTCCCTGCCCCTTCCGAGAGGGCTCCAGGATATAGGCCTTATATCATTTTTAAGACAAAAAGCGACAGCGGCCTCCTGGGAATAGCCGGGATGGAATTCCAGCTGATCTACAACAGGCTTTATCTCGCAGTTTTCAAGGATATTATTGAGATGATGAGGCAGGAAATTACTCAGCCCGAGCCTCTTTACCTTTCCCTCTCTGACAAGCTTTTCCATCTCGCTGTAGGTCTCGATATCAAGCTTCTTCCAGTCTTCATTCATGGCGCCGGTCTGTCTCGGCCAGTGGATCATATAAATATCCACATAATCCATCTGAAGCCTCTTGAGTGATTTCTCAATAGCCTTCCTGACACCATCTCTTCCCATCTCGTCGATCCACAGCTTGGTCTCGACAATAAAATCCTCCCTCGGAACGCCGCTTTCTTTTATTGCCGTTCCAAGATACTTTTCCGTCTCATAAAGGGATGCGGAATCAAAAAAGCGGTAACCCGCCTCTATCGCTTCCCTTATCGGCCTGAGATTATCGGCAAATTCCTCATTATAAGTTCCGTATCCTATGACCGGAACCGTACTGCCATCATTTAATGTATATTTTTTATCAGTAAAACTCATCCTCTTCTCCTTCCTGAAAATGATCACATCCTTAACATATCAAGCCTCAAATTTGTATCCCATACCCCATATGGTCTTGATGCAGTCGCCCTTTTCGCCGATCTTGCTCCTGAGCTTTTTTACATGAGTGTCTATGGTCCTGGCATCCCCGAAATAATCATAGTTCCAGACATTGTTAAGTATCTTTTCCCTGGAAAGGGCAATATTCTGGTTTTCCATGAAATAGGTGAGAAGTTCGAATTCCTTGAAGCTCAGCTCGATCTTTTTACCGTCCACGATAACCTGGTGGGCGGCCTTGTCAAGGATAATGCCTGCAGCCTCTATTGTCTCGTCCGAATCGATGAGGTTGCTGCGCCTTAGGATGGCATTCACCCTTGCGGCAAGGATCTTTGGGGAAAAGGGCTTGGAAATATATTCATCGGCCCCGTATTCAAAGCCCTCAAGCTCATCCCGTTCATCGCTTTTCGCGGTCAGTATTATGATCGGTACCTTTGAGCTTTCCCTGACCTCCTTCAAAACCTCAAGCCCGTTTACGTTAGGCATCATCACATCAAGTATGAGCAATGAAATGTCCTTGTCCGAGTAAAAAAGATCAAGAGCCTCTGCCCCGTCTGCCGCCTCCAGGACCTCATAGCCCTCCCGGGTCAGAAAATCCTTTACCAGCTTGCGCATCCTGCTCTCATCATCGGCGATCAGTACCTTTATCCTGTCCATTGCCAAACCCCTTTTCATTAATCATCATTCTACGATCCTAAACTAAGGAACTGTTCAAGAATAAATTGCACATTTGACTTGCCTAAACGCCCATCTGCTTCATCGAGAAATCTTGACAATGCCCGCATTGCCTGCGATTTCTCTCTTTGCAGATGAACGTTTATTCTACGTCAACTGCACAATTTATTTCTTAACAGTTCCTAA
>DNAD01000347.1 GCA_003484785.1 Lachnospiraceae bacterium | reverse complement strand
ATATCAGGCAGACACTAAAACTGTTTCAGATAGGCAGCATCTTATGAATAATCCACCTTTATAAGACACAGGCCCCTTGCCGGAGCGGTCGCTCCCGCAAGGGCTCTTTTTCTTTCCGAAAGGATCTCCATCATGCTCTCCGGTTCACGGGTATGATATCCCACTTCAAGAAGGGTTCCGGTTATTATCCTCACCATATGCTGTAAAAACCCCGTTCCGTGAAAGGTAAGGTAAAGATACTGTCCCTTTGTCGTTATATCTATCCGGTCAAGCTTCCTCACTGTAGATTTCTTCATTTTGGGATTGCTGCAGAAGCCCGCAAAATCGTGCTCACCTTCCAGATACGCAGCGGCCTTTTGCATCCTTTCGATATCAGGCTCGCCTTCCAGGGCGTATACGTATTTCCTGTCAAAAACCGGTTTTTCCCTGCCGGTATAACAGGTATAGCGGTAGGTCTTGCCGATGGCGTTATATCTGCTGTGAAAGCGGTCAGAGGCTGTCGTTACCTCCCTTACGCAGATATCCTCCGGAAGATAGGAATTCATGTAATCCTTTATCTCCTCTTCGGACAGCACGGTCTCAAGCCTTGCGTTTGCCACCATCGCCCGTGCATGAACTCCCGCATCCGTCCTTCCCGCGCCTGTTACCTCGGTCTCTTTCCCCGCAAGTCTCGAAAGAACACCCTCAAGTTTGCCCTGTATTGTCATATCGGTACCCGGCTGATGCTCCCAGCCCTTATATCTGGTGCCGTCGTACATTATTATAAGCTTATAATTCTTCATTTTTCTTTTTTTCGGCAAGCTCCTCGTAGAAAAGGGCCTGTTCTTCGTCTCCCAGGCTTCTGTAGCATTGCGCAAGCTTTGCTATCGCAAGCTCTCCGCCGTGTTTAAGGCTTAAAGCGCTGTCGGTCTCAAAGGCGGCATTATAATACCATACCGAAGCCTCCTTCGGATCGTTAAGGGAAAGATAGTACTCTCCCAGTACATAGCATACCTCGCTTGCAGGTTTTAGCGCGATCTCCTTTAAGGCATATCTGTACATCTTAAGGAAATCTCCCCTTAGATAACATGCATAGACAACAACGCACACCGCGTCCTTAAGTCCGGTATCATCGAGCTCGCCGCTTTCCGCTGCAGCCGTGAAATAATCCCCGGCTCTTATGATCTCCTCTCTCGTACCGGATATGAAAAGCTCCTTTGCATACATCGAAAAAAGCTTCTTCGAAAGCTTCTCTCCCCTGTGGGCAAGACCCTCAAATATCGCTATATCCCTTCCGGAATGGTTGTTCTGCGGTTTATGGATTATCTCAATATCGCTGTCATAGACAAGAGGAAGCTCCCTGATCGTCTCATGTACGGGCTCGATCCACTCAAAGCTTCGAACCCTCTTAAACAGCTTGGGCCTAAGCTCCCTGTCAAAATTATATACCGAGCCGCTTTCCAGCTGGTTGCAGTAGTACATCTGCACTATCTCTATCTGCGGAAGGAGGCTCTTCTTAAGACGGGCAAATCTTTTCCTGTTCTCCTCATCCAGATACTCATCGGCGTCAGCTGAATAGATATAGTCGCAGGATGCCTTTGAAAACACGAAATTCCTGGCCTTTGAAAAGTCATTGACCCATTGGAAATCATAGACCTTGTCGGTATATTTAAGGGCTATATCCCTTGTGGCATCCGTGGAGCCGGTATCTGCTATGATGATCTCATCAACAAGGTCTTTAATGGAGTCAAGGCAGCGCTTAAGAACCTCTTCCTCATTCTTTACGATCATGCAAAGGCTTATGGTCACACCGTTTTCGTTACCTTTCATCCCGGTTTTCCTCTTTCTTTACAAAAGGCTTGTCAATATCCACCACAGCGTAAAAATCCCCCGGAAGCTGTGCAACCTTCTCCTGTATCTGAGCCCTGATCTCTTCATCTGTTGCCTCGTAATCAAAGGGAACAACAACATCAAAGATAAGCTTGGTATGAGTAGGCCCTTCCACCATCCTGAAATCATGCATCGTAAGCTCTTTGGATATGGAGCTTAAAAGGAGGTCCACAGCCTTTTTGGTATTGTCTCTTTTCTCATCGTTGACCACCACGGGATCCATATGGATAACAGCCATGCAGCCCAGAGTTTCCTTAAGCTTTCGCTCTATGTTGTCGATGGTATCGTGAAGCTCCACCATATTCCCGTCCGCAGGCACCTCCGCATGCAGAGAGATCATCATCCGACCCGGTCCATAATCATGTACGATAAGGTCATGTACGCCAAGGATACCGTCAAAGCTTGTCACAAACATTTCTATCCTGTCCGCAAAGCCCTTTTCTATCCCCGTTCCCAGCAGCGGGTCTATCGTATCCTTGGCCGCAGAAAACCCGGAAAACAGAATAAACAGCGCTACCAGCAGACCGCACCAGCCATCTATCCTGAGCCCGGTGAATTCACCGACCAAAAGGGTCAATAAAACCACCGAGGTTGCGACGGAGTCAACGAAGCTGTCCAGGGCCACTCCTCTCATTGCCTGACTGTTCAGCTTCTTCGCCGCACTGATGTTATAACCGTACATAAAGAGCTTTATCACTATGGAGGCGATCAGCAGAAGAGCTGTGGAGCCGCTTAAGCTTACGTCGGTAGGCGACAGTATCTTTGTGACCGAGGTCTTTACCAGCTCCGCCCCCATCAGGATGATGATTATGGCAACGATAAGCCCAGTGACATACTCTATCCTTCCATGACCGAAGGGATGCTCATTATCGGGCTTCTCCGAGGACAGCCTGAAGCCCACCATCATCACGACCGAAGATCCTATATCCGAGAGATTGTTAAAGGCGTCGGTAAGAATGGATATCGAGCCGCTTACAAAGCCCGAAAAAAACTTTATGACAAACAGCAGGAGATTGAAGAAGATCCCAAGCTTTCCGCAAAGCAGCCCGTACTGCGCCCGAACCTCGGCATTATCCACCTGTTCATAATCCTTTATGAAAATCCTTGCAAAAAAATCGATCATGATCCTTTACCCGTAATCAAAGCACCTTTTGACCCCAACATTGTAAGCTGTCAGGGGCAAAAGCACTTCGTGCCATTTTTGCCCCCAACATCATCGTAAGG
>DNAD01000366.1:5082-14413 GCA_003484785.1 Lachnospiraceae bacterium | reverse complement strand
CGTTTATCACCATAAACGATGTTCCGCAGCAGAGCATCGTTCATGCAGGCGGATGACTGCGATATTTTGTGGGCGGAGTAATAAAATACCTCGGGAGGCTTGAGATGGGTCTGCAGCTGTGGCTTGGAAATTCGGGAAGCGGGAAATCCCACAATCTTTATAAAAGGATCATTGAGGAGGCTGAAAACAACCCTTCACTGACTTATCTTATCATAGTGCCGGAACAGTTCACTCTCACGACGCAGAAGGATATCTTAAGGCTCCACCCGAAGCACGGGATACTGAACATAGATATTCTCAGCTTTAAGAGGCTGGCCCACAGGATATTCGAGGAAGTGGGCTTTAAGAACGTCAGGGGTGTCATGATCGATGATATGGGCAAGAACCTGATCTTAAGGCGCCTGGCATCGCAGCATGCGGGAGAGCTTCCCATCCTCGGAGCCAACGTAAGGAAGCTGGGATACATTACAGAGATAAAGTCGGCCCTCTCCGAATTCATGCAGTACAATATCGGAGATAAAGAGCTGGAAAAACTGATACAGAGGGCGGAAAACAGGCAGCTTTTGTGCTCAAAGCTCAAAGAATTACAGTTGTTATATAACGTATTCAACGATTATATCAGAGAAAAATACATAACAACGGAAGAGCTTCTGGAGAAGGTCAGTGACTGCATTCCCGGGTCGCAAAAAATAAAAACCAGCGTTATTTCGTTCGATGGCTTTACGGGGTTCACTCCGGTCCAGTATAAGGTGATCGAGGCCCTGATGGATAACTGTCTTGAAATGAACTTTACTGTTCTGATCGATAATAACGATCTTGATGATAACGGACAGATAGAGCAACATGAGTTGTTCTATTTGAGCAAAAAAACGATAAAAAAGCTGAAATCCGCGGCGGATGACCTCAAGGTCGAAAAAAGACCGGACATCGTCATTGACCGGACTGTTCCGGCAAGGCTTTTACTGCCCAATCTGACCCCGGAGGACCAAAACCCGGAAAGCCTTGAAAAAACTGAAATCGAGGTGATGACTAAAGAGGTCAAAAACCCTAAGCTGATCCATCTGGAGAGGAATCTTTTCAGGAAGACGGCAAAGCCTTATGAGGGTGGGGATTCAGACGACCTGAGGGTGTGTTCCTGCCTTGACAGGATCGATGAAATAACAGGGATCGCCGTAGAGATCAACAGAATGGTGCGTGACAATAACTGGAGTTATCGCGATATAGCTGTGGTAACAGGTGATATAGACCTGTATATGCATGTCTGTGCCAGGGTTTTTGACCGTTATGACATCCCGTACTTTATTGACAGGAGCATTCCCATTCTTTTAAATCCCCTCACCGAATATATCAGGGCAGCGATCAGCTGTGTCGGTGAAAACTATCCCTATCCTTCAATCATGAGATATTTAAGATCTTCTCTTACAAAGCTTTCCCCGGAGGAGACCGACAGGCTTGACAACTATCTTCTGGCCTTCGGTATAAGAGGCCGGGGGCCTATGAACAGTCCCTTTATAAGAAGAGGAAAAGGGATATCCGAGGAGGAGCTTGAAGGGATAGAGAAGAGCAGAAAGGCCGTAATGGAGGATTTCATCCGTTTCGAGACGGATCTGACCCGTGAAGGGGAAACCGAAACGGAAGGGGAGTCCGAAACGGAAGGAAAACCCCTGATCTCCTCCGGGGATACCTTCAGCGTAAGAAGGCTTTGCGAAGCGCTGTATACATTGCTTAAAAGAAACGATACGGCGGGAAAGCTTTCAAGGATGGCGGAAGAGAAGAAAAAGGCGGGAGAGGAGCTGAAGGAGAAGGAGCTTACGCAGATATACGACAGGGTAATGGAGCTTCTCGATCAGCTGACGGCGCTTCTGGGGGAGGAAAAAGTGACCCTTAAGGAGTTCGGAGAGCTTCTGGATGCGGGGTTTTCGGAGATCAGGACGGGGGTTGTGCCTAAAAATCAGGATTACGTACAGATAGGAGATATGACAAGGAGCAGGCTCAGGAATATAAAGGCTCTGTTCGTTGCGGGCGTAAATGACGGCATCATACCGAAGACCGCGGCAAGGGGAGGCCTTATCTCGGATGTTGACAGGGAGTTTCTTTCCGAAAACGAGGATGATATCGATCTGGCCCCGTCCTTAAGGATGCAGGCATATACCCAGAGGCTGTACCTTTATATGATGCTGAGCAGGGCCTCGGAGAAGCTTTTCCTTTCATACCCCGGCATCAGTGACAGCGGGGAATCTCTCAAGCCCTCCTATCTTATAAAAATAATATGTGAAATGTTTCCAAAACTGCAAATTGACCACAACGGTCAGAGACCTGAAGACCGCATAGTTAACGGAAAAACCGCCTACAGGACTCTCGCGGAGGAAATTCAGGGATTTTCCGCAAATTACGGTAAAAAAGGAGAAAATCCCGCTGAGATCGACGAAATTAAATATTTATTGCTCTTCAATATGTGCATATTGAATAACACACCGGCTCTTCCCGATACGGGGTCCTTTCCTTTCGTCGAAGCCGCATTCGGGAAGGGAATTTTCAGCCGCCAAAGCACGATAAACAGGGCAATAGCAAATGTTATTTATAATGGCGGGATCGTAGGCGGGATCACCAGACTGGAGAAATATGCGGCGTGTGCCTATTCCCATTTTCTTACCTACGGACTCAGGCTTAAGGAAAGAGAGGGCTTCACCTTTGAAGCCAGAAATCTCGGAAGCGCTTTTCACGAAGCCCTGAAGAGCTATGGCGAGCTTCTGGCCGCAATCGATAAGAGCTGGACGGATATCGATGAGGAGGAAAGAAGGAGACTGGTGGACGAGGCCGTGGACAAGACTATATCCTCAGGAGATTACACGGCTATTTACGCCGATAACAGATCTTCCTATATAAGAGAAAGGATAAGGCGGTTTACCCAAAGGAGCGTGGAGGTTCTGACTGGACAGCTGAAAGCCGGAAGCTTTAAGCCTAACCGCTATGAATTTGATTTTAACAGGGATAACGAGTACAGATCCCTTAATTTTGAGCTCCCGGGTAAAAACGGAGCCCGGCTTTCACTTCGGGGGACGATAGACAGGTTTGATACCTGCGAGGATGAGGATAATATCTATTTAAAGATAATAGACTATAAATCCGGAAATAAAAGCTTTGACCTTAAAAGGATCTATGAGGGGCTCGACCTGCAGCTTCCGGTCTATTTAAACGCCGCATCGGAGTTTATCGCGGGCGATCCGAAAAATGCCGGCAAGACTCTTATTCCGGCCGGGATCTTTTATTACCATATCGATGACCCGCTTGTAAGGGAACAGGCGGATGATGATACGGAGAGGATAAGGGAGCGTATTTCAGGTGAGCTTAGGATGAAGGGACTTGTAAATGAAGACAGAAGGGTGTGTCAGCTCATGGACAAAAGCCTTGATGTACAGACCCATCCAAGATCCGATGTTATACCCGTAAGTCTTAAGAAGGATAATACGTTTCGGGCCGATTCCAGCACCGCAACGACGCAGGAGTTTCGGATCATCTGTGACTATGTAAATCACAGGCTGGTAAGCATGGGGGAAGAGATACTTAACGGAAATATCGGAGCAGAACCCCATGGGGAGAAAAATGAGGATCCCTGCAGATACTGCGGCTACAAAAATATATGTGCCATAAGGCTCAGAACTTCGGATCGTAAAGACGCAGATGAGGAGGATGAAGCTTCCCGTTCGGAAAGTGAGGGAGCATCCGGGAAAGAGATTATCGAAATGATGAAAGGAAATGATCCGATCCCAAAAGCGGATCGGCGCGGCAGGGAGCTTGGGAAGTAGATGGCAAAAGTAAGCTTTACAGGTGAACAAACAAAGGCTATAGAGCTCAGGGACAAAAATCTTCTTGTTTCCGCCGCGGCGGGCTCGGGAAAGACTGCGGTACTGGTGGAGAGGATAATAAGAAGGATACTGGATGAAAAGGCAGGGGTGGACGTTGACAGGCTGCTGATAATGACCTTTACCAACGCGGCGGCGGCTCAGATGAGGGAAAAGATCCGGAATGCCATAGAGGAAAAACGCCGCCTTAACCCCTTTAACCGGGAGCTTGCAAGACAGTCTGCCCTGGTTCACAATGCAATGATAACCACGATCCACGGTTTCTGCTTAAATATCCTTAAAAATCATTTTAACGAGGTCTCTCTGCCTCCGGATTTTCGTATAGCAGATGAAGGGGAGGCAAAGCTCCTTCGACAGGATGCGCTTTCAGAGGTACTTGAGGAAAAATACTCAAAGAACAGCCCGGAATTTATCGAAATGGTGGAAAAGCTGGCCTCCGGAAAGACGGATCGGGCAGTGGAGGATACTGTAAACAGACTGTACGACTTTGCCATGAGCTACCCTGAGCCGGAAAAGTGGCTTGAAAAATGTGTACAGGCCTACAGGGAGATCATACCCGGCCCCGATCCCGATTCCTGTTATGAGGCTCTGGAGAGGGTACCTCTTATCAAACAGTATTTTGAGGATATCCGCGCACAGATCCGAAAGATCCTTGAGGACTATACAGAGCTGTATGAGCGCTGCCTGCAGGACGAAGGGCTTCTTATGTACGAAAATACGCTGAACAGCGATATGGAGGGCGTAAGAAGATGTGCCTTTGCCGGCTCTGTGCGGGAGCTGGTCGATAATCTGGGAGAGCTTGATTTTATAAGGTTCGGGACCGGAGCAAAAAAAGGCGGGGTAAAGCCTTCCGAGGAGGATAAGGAATTTGTACGGGCGGGAAGGGACAGCCTCAAGGGCAGGTTATCCTCTCTGAAGGAGAGGTTTAAGGACTTTGACCCGGTGCGGGAGTGCGGGCGGATAGCTCAGGACATTTCCTGCGTGCAGGAGCTGACTGAGCTTACCGGCGAGTATATAAAAAGGTATTCCGAAAAAAAGCGGGAAGCCGATATCATAGATTATTCCGACATGGAGCACCTGGCCTTAAGGGTGCTTTCGGCGGATAACGGGGCGGCAGCGGATGAGTACAGGGAGCTTTACGAGGAGGTCTACGTTGATGAATACCAGGATTCCAATGCCGTGCAGGAGACTCTGCTTAAGGCGGTAGCCAGGGATAACAACCTTTTCATGGTGGGAGACGTAAAGCAGAGTATCTACGGCTTCAGGCTTGCCCGTCCGGATATCTTCATAGAAAAATACAACAGCTTTTCGGAGGATGACACGGGCCGGGAGAGAGATATACGGATCGATCTGAGTCAGAATTTCAGAAGCCGCAGGGAAGTGATCGATGCGGTCAATGAAATATTCGGGGCTGTAATGAACAGAGCCAATTCCGGTTTTGATTACGATGAAAAGGCGAGGCTCAGTTTTGGGGCCGAAGGATATAATGAGAACGGGGAGTGCGACAACAGAGCCGAGCTTATTCTTGCGCAGAGAGGGGACAGCGGAGCGGACGCCAGGGAGTACGAGGCTCTGGTCATAGCCGAAAGGATCGGGGAGCTTATGCGGGAACATAAGGTATTCGATCCTGATACCGGGGGGCTCAGGCCCTTAAGGTATTCCGATATAGTCATCCTGCTAAGGACCTCTAAGGGCTGGGATGATGTATTTAAGAGGGTTCTTCAGGAAAAGGGGATCCCGGTCCACGTCTCGACGCAGGAGGGATATTTCAGTGCCTGGGAGGTGGCTGTTTTACTGGATTTTCTCAGGGTCATCGACAACCCGAGGCAGGATATTCCTCTGGCCGCCGTACTGAGGGGACCCTTTGGGAAGATGGATGATGAGGAGCTGGCAAAGATCAGGCTGTATGATAAAGAAGGGCTTTTGTATGATGCTCTTGTATCGGCACAGAGGGATGTTCCCAAAGCCGGAGCCTTCCTTGAGCTTCTCGGACATTTCCGGTCAATGACCGGAGACACTCCGGTCTATGATATCCTTAAGGAGATAATCGACGGTGAATACGGGATATATGTTTCCGCTCTTAACAACGGGGCTGCCAGATATGCCAATCTGAACATGCTCCTGCAAAAAGCCGATGACTACGGCAAAACAAGCTATAAGGGGCTGTTCCAGTTCGTAAGATATGTGGATATGCTTAATAAATACGAGGTGGATTACGGTGAGGCGGGGCTTCTCGACGAAAATGCCGATGTGGTCCGGATAATGACGATACATAAGAGTAAGGGTCTGGAGTTTCCGGTGGTGTTTGCAGCGGGGCTTCAGAAAAAATATAATTACATGGATCAGCGGTCCATGATAGTGACCGATGTGGACTATGGTATAGGAATGGAGCACGTGGACACCCGCCTGAGAGTCAGGGCAGGGACTCTGATAAGGGATGCCATATCGGCAAAGAGCATTAAGGAGCTCAGGGCAGAGGAGCTTCGGATCCTTTATGTGGCAATGACCAGGGCTAAGGAAAAACTGATATTGACCGCAACGGTCAAAGACGCTGAAAAAGAGCTTGGGAAGCTGCGAAGTGCAGAGGCCGATTCATTTCTGGATATCATTCTTTATGTGAACAGAAAGGGGCTTAAGAACTTTACGATCAGAACAACACAACCCTCCGAAACGGTCAGAACCGAGGTTGAGGGTGAGCTCTTAAGAAATGAGGCGTATCTGGCCCTTAAGGAGATAGAGGAGGGGCGCCTTAATCTTTTAAACGATGCCTCGGAGGAGGAGCAGGCTTTTATTGACGGGATAAAGAAGAGGCTTGACTATAAATACGAGGCGCCGGCCGATGAGGAAAGCTATGAGAAGTTTTCCGTTACCGAGCTTAAGCAGAAACATATTGAGGAGCTTCTTTCCGAAAGGGAGGGAGCGGAAGAGCCGGAGGAATTATTCCCTCAGAAAACGGAGCAAAAGGAGACGGTTCCTTCGTTTATAAGCGGGAAGAAGACATTGACCGCAGGAGTTTTCGGAACCGCGGTCCACAGGGTATTTGAGCTGTGGGATTTCAGGAAGCCCGATGAGCAGAGCCTCAGGGAATTCATGAGCTTTATTGTGAAGGAAGGCAGGATCGAGGGCGATCATGCAAAGGAGATTCAGCTTAAGGTGGTTTCGGACTTCGCAAACAGCGCTCTGGCGGAGAGAATGAAGGACGCATATGAAAAGGGCGCCCTCTACAGGGAGCAGCCCTTTGTCATAGAGCTGGAGGGAAGGATCATTCAGGGTATCATAGACGCGTTCTTCATAGAAGACGGCAGGATCGTAGTTGTTGACTACAAGACCGATCGGGTCAATGAGTCAACACTGCTCATTGAGAGATACGAACTGCAGCTTGATTACTACGCAAAAGCATTGACAATACTTTTGGATAAACCGGTCAAAGAGAGGATCATTTACTCAACTGCGCTTGGAACGGCGATCAGATTATAAGTTACTGCTCACAGCCCAAAAGGCTGTGAACAGTAACCAGTAACACCCCCCGCATTTCAGCCCTGTCTTGAAATGTGGTCTTAAAAGGCATATAATAAGCAGGGAGAGTGGTGTTCGTATGGAACTTAATCTTAATGGCAAGCAGAATACTGCAAATCAGAGACCTGATCCGACGGCAAAGGGCGGAAACGGCGGGTACAGCCGTATACCCGCTCCCAGGCCGGTCGGAAAGGGTTATCAGGGCATTCCTGCCCCCAGACCGGCTGCAAATGATCACCGGGGCACTTCCGCCCCCGGGCCGGCTGCAAAGGTTCATCAGGGCATTCCCGTAAGGGGAGGCATGCCTGTTCCAAACGCGAAGGCCGCTTCCGGAGGGATGGGCGCAGCAGCACCTGCAAAACCTGCCGGAGCAAATATTTCAAATGCGCCAAATAACAGGATCGAAAACAATAATGCTTCCGGTACGGCTGCCGCAAAGTCAGCCCATATAGAGAGAAGCTTCGGCATGGACTTTACGGAGACGATCAATATTATCTTTGTAGGGATACTTTTGTGCTGCCTTATGATCTCGATAGTGGTTTATATTTTCGACGGAGCCTTTGCGGGTTCATCTTCGGGGTCAGGTACGTCATCCTCATACAACTGGCCCTTTTCGTCGCGGGTTGAGAAAAAGCTTCACGCGGAAAGGGATCTTCTAACCCAGTCTCCGACAATAAGCGGGATCATGATGGAGCTTCTTGACAATTATGTGCTGGGCTATACCCCGGCAGAGGAGACAGGGGAGCAGGAGAAAACGACGGATGATCTTTCCGCGGCCGATAACACTACCGCAGTCGCAGGTGACGGGACCATTACCACGACCAATGAGCCGGATACCGAGAGCTCCGGGACTTCAGGAGGCGCTTCAATGCTTCTTGATCAGGGAGAGGGCGCTTCCGGCTATGAAAATGCCGCTTCCCACGAGGAGCTGGTCACCCAGCTCGACAATGCTCTGGCATCAGGCGATTATTCCTTTGTGGGAATGAAGCTTGCATACAAGGATGATTACGGAGATCTTCAGGGATATCCCCAGTCTGTCGTAAGCTACTTTACCGATTATATGGCTCAGAATGCGGGAAAAAGAGCTGAGTTCATTTCGAAGATAAAGGATGAGAGCTATTCCGGAAAGAATGACTCGGCATTTATAATAGTACTTCCCGTCATAAGGTTCACAGTGAATATGGCCTATGACAATACCACGGTATCCGTTCCGGGATTCGGGGATCAGATAGTCAACTCGGGTCAGTCGGCCGTTATCAAGCCTCTGCTGCCGTGCATGTATTCCGTGACTCTTTCAAACGACCAGTGGAGCGCGCCTGTTACCAAGGAGATCGAGACAAATCTTGATGAGCTTTCGTATTCCCTCAGTGTAAGTTAGGAACATATGTGCCTTGATCCGGCCCTTTTTGGACCGGATCAATTTTATTATGCGCAGGCCCGCGTAAAGAACCGGTTAAGTAACAGTTCACCGAAGGGTGAACTATTACCCGGATAAGAAATTTAAAATATTTTTTAGTTTTATGACTTGACAAGAGTAAGAGCAGGTGGTATCTTGTTATCGTTGATTAGCACTCAGTCAAATTGAGTGCTAACAAACTGAAAAGGTTTCATATAATAAATATTAATAATAGGAGGCAAGCATCATGACGTTAAAACCACTTGGAGACAGAGTAGTATTGAAGCAGCTTGAAGCTGAAGAGACGACTAAGTCCGGTATCGTGCTTCCGGGGAACAGCAAGGAGAAGCCCCAGCAGGCTGAGATCATAGCAGTTGGCCCCGGCACAGTAGTTGACGGGAAGGAAGTTAAAATGGAAGTTTCCGTAGGTCAGAAGGTTATCTATTCAAAGTATGCGGGAACTGATGTAAAGCTTGATGATGAGGAATACATCATCGTAAAGCAGAGCGATATTCTGGCAGTTGTTGAATGATCGTTACTATTCACAGCCGAATCG
>DNAD01000366.1:4631-4923 GCA_003484785.1 Lachnospiraceae bacterium | reverse complement strand
CAAAAGGCTGTGAATAGTAACGAATGATCGACGTAAGGGATTGATTGATTCAATTAAAAAATTCTGAAAAGGAGTTGACAGTTATGGCAAAGGAAATTAAATTCGGCGCTGAGGCAAGAGCTGCTCTTGAGACAGGCGTAAACAAACTGGCGGATACGGTCAGAGTTACTCTCGGACCTAAGGGAAGGAATGTAGTTCTTGACAAGACCTACGGAACACCCCTGATCACAAACGACGGCGTTACCATCGCCAAGGAGATCGAGCTTGAGGATGCTTTTGAGAATATGGGCGC
>DNAD01000366.1:0-4601 GCA_003484785.1 Lachnospiraceae bacterium | reverse complement strand
CAGCTGGTAAAGGAAGTTGCCACCAAGACAAATGACGCGGCAGGCGACGGAACTACCACAGCTACTGTTCTTGCACAGGCAATGGTAAATGAGGGTATCAAGAACCTTGCGGCAGGAGCCAATCCCATCATTATGAGAAAGGGTATGAAAAAGGCTACCGATGTTGCTCTGGAGGCTATCAAGGGCATGTCCTCAAACGTAAACGGCAAGGAGCATATCGCAAGGGTAGCGGCCATCTCCGCAGGGGATGACGAGGTAGGAAACCTTGTTGCCGACGCTATGGAAAAGGTTTCAAAGGACGGCGTTATAACCATCGAGGAATCCAAGACCATGCTGACAGAGCTGGATCTTGTTGAAGGTATGCAGTTTGACAGAGGTTATATCTCGGCTTACATGGCTACCGATATGGATAAGATGGAGGCTACGCTTGAGAATCCCTACATTCTTATCACGGATAAGAAGATCTCCAATATCCAGGATCTTCTTCCTCTGCTCGAGCAGATCGTACAGTCAGGCGCAAAGCTTCTGATCATCGCCGAGGATATCGAGGGTGAGGCTCTTACAACCCTTATCCTCAACAAGCTGCGTGGAACCTTCTCAGTTGTAGGCGTAAAGGCTCCCGGCTACGGCGACAGAAGAAAGGCAATGCTTGAAGATATCGCCATCCTTACAGGCGGTCAGGTTATCACCGATGACCTTGGTCTTGATCTTAAGGAAGCTACGATGGATATGCTTGGAAGAGCAAAATCCGTCAAGGTTCAGAAGGAAAACACCGTCATCGTTGACGGCGAAGGCGACAAGAGCGCCATCGAGGCAAGGATCAAGCAGATCAGGAACCAGATCGAGGAGACCACCTCAGACTTCGATAAGGAGAAGCTTCAGGAGAGGCTTGCAAAGCTCGCAGGCGGCGTAGCCGTTATAAGGGTAGGCGCTGCTACCGAGACTGAGATGAAGGAAGCCAAGCTTCGTATGGAGGATGCTCTGGCTGCTACGAGAGCAGCTGTTGAGGAAGGTATCATCGCAGGCGGCGGATCGGCATATGTACATGCCCAGAAGGAAGTCGCAAAGCTGGTTGAGAAGCTTCATGGCGATGAGAAGACCGGAGCTGCCATCATCTGCAAGGCACTTGAGGCACCTCTCTTCTTCATAGCGGCGAATGCAGGTCTTGAAGGCTCTGTCATCATAAACAAGGTACGTGAGTCCGAGACAGGTATCGGCTTCAACGTACTGACCGAGGAATATGTGGATATGGTTAAGGATGGTATCCTTGATCCCGCAAAGGTTTCCAGAGCTGCCCTTCAGAATGCTACCAGCGTGGCTTCTACTCTGCTCACCACCGAGTCTGTGGTTGCAAACATCAAGGAGGATACTCCCGCGATGCCCGCAGGCGGCGGAATGGGCGGAATGATGTAAACGGCATTCACCCTGCAGACTGAATATTTACCTTATAAATAACGGGGCATCCCTCCTGCGCAGGATCTGCAATGCAGACCGGCGCAGGGAGATGCCCGTTTGTTGCCGATCCGACCCGTTTTTTGGGTCGGATCATTACCTCGCTCATTTATATACGATCGTATATCCGTCAAAGGAAGTGTCAGTGCTGTATCCTATGGAAGAAAGATAGGATACGATATGGTTCCAGTCGGTGCCAAGTATATAGACCGCGTCCTCATTCTCATCAAATTCCTCCGGAAAATTGAAGGCTATGTTTCCCATAAAGGCGGGAGAAGAGGTTTCCTTATTTTCCTCATATTCTCTCCATACAGAAGGGTCGGTTTCCGTAAAGAGAGCGATGCAGATATCCGCATAGTCACGTTCGTGATAGTTGATCTCCGTATATATTTTTTTATCTCCTTCGGGAGAATAGGTTTCTTCAACATATTTAAGCATATCTCCGGGCTCGGTCGAGATAAAGACCGGAAGCTTTCCGTAAACTGCGATCTGCCTCCTGAAATAGAACTCTCCGTACAGAAGAAAGGCTATTCCTGTAAGGCACAGGATGAAGACTGTCGATATCTGTCTGAAAAGCAGAGGGGAGGGGGCTTTCACCAAAACCATGATCCCTTCTGCGGCAAGAACGGCAAAACCGATGTAGATGCCGTTGCTGTTATAGGTATTAAAGGAGGCCAGCAGGAGGGAAACAAGGTAGATACTGAAAACGTAGAGGACAAAGATGAAAGCCGGCTCCGGCTTCCTGTCCTGGAAATTATCCGATCCCGAAAGCGGATCGGAACGGTTCAAAGTGAGGTTTGAGCCTGAGCGGATTGATCTTATCCCCTTCTTTATGCCTGAAGCGCACCCAAGAATGATAAGAGGTATAAGGCACCAGAAGACGGGGCCGAACTCATTAAAGGAATTAAAGACCAGAGGGTCTCCGCCGAAGAGAAGATAGAGTATATTCGGAAGATTCTTAAGGATCCGGGAAAGGGAGAGCTCGGAGCTTCTGTAGACATCAAGCCTCATAAAATCGGATCCCAGGAAGTGAAATTCGGGGAGTATCCCCATGTTCACCAGCTGTTCCAGAAAGAGCGGTATACCGAGAAGACCGAAGGGGAGACAGAGAGATAAAAACTTTCTGATACAAAACTTTCCCGTGAGCATGAGATAAATAAAAAGAAGCAGGAAAAACAGAGGCAGCATCAGATAGGAAAGTATATAGGTATAGAGGGTGAGGCCGAAAAAGAGACCTGCAAGGACGTAATAACGGCTCTTTTCACGATTGACCGCCTTGGTCAGAAAATACAGGGCTACGGTCACTATGCTCAGCATCAGGTTACAGTCAAGACCGAAACGCTCAGACATGAAAAAATAAGGAGTGACCGTAACGATCAGAGGCCCAAGAAGAGCCGCCGCCCTGTTCTTATACATCTCAAGAACGATGCCGAAGGAGGCAAAGAAGCAGGGGATCGAGCATAATACGGCCGGGAGCCTTATGGATATGACCGACAGAGGAAGAAACTTAAGCACCAACATTTCAAGGTAGGTATACATGGCGCTGTTTCCGTCTCCGTAATTTGTGGGATAGACGGGATAAGCCCTGCCGAGGCGGTCGGTACCGAAGTTTAAGAGGCTGAAGGCATCGTAGGTTACGCCGACCTCATCCAGGTGAAGCCCCGCCGGAAGGAAGCTTAAATGAAATAATCTCGAAAACAGAAAGACCGCAAACAACAGCAGCAGAAATACTATCCAAAAGGAATTAATTTCCGCGCTGCTTTCGGAAGCTTTATCAGAGCTCTTTTGGGCCGCGGGCTTTCTGAGCAGGTAAAACAAGGTGACTGCACAGATCAATGAAACTGCAAGAAGGCTGAGATGGTTAAACAGATAATATATTTGCTGCATAATGAATTCCTTTTTTGAAAGATAGCCGGTCATACCCGTGTCGGTCTTCACCGCAGATCGTGCGCTTATGCTCAAGCTTCGGATCGTTTCTTCAGGTTCTGACCGGACCTAACGATTATAGAACAAATATAAGAAAAAAACCAGATAAAACGGTGCTGCGTTCCGGCGGCGAATTTAGGTGGTTTTTTTGTGGATGGGATTGTGGTATACTCAGAAAAGCGGAATATCGGGCTTTGGAGGGCACGGCATAATGGATACCGGAAGGATTGAAAAATCGGGAAATAAATATAACAGAGAAAAGCCTGTACTGGTTCTGGTGGTGCCCTGTTATAACGAAGAAGAGATCATCAATAAGACGATAGAGGTTCTGTCGGAAAAGCTTGAGAGGCTTGAGAACTCCGGAACCGTGGCAAAGGGCAGCAGGCTGCTGTTCGTGGATGACGGCAGCAAGGATGCGACCTTCAGGCTGCTGTATGAAGCCTCCGAAAAAAGGCCCTATGTTTCTGTTGTAAAGTTTGTGGGGAATAAAGGTCACCAGAATGCCATACTTGCGGGAATGATGACCGCCAGAGGGCACGCGGATGCAGTGGTAACCATAGATGCCGACCTTCAGCAGGATATTGAAGCTCTGGATGAATTCCTTGACCGGTATAAAAAAGGCAGTGAGGTAGTATACGGCGTCAGAAACGACAGAAATACAGACGGCTTTTTAAAGAAAACGACTGCTTCCATGTATTATAAGCTCATGCGGGCTCTCGGAAGCAATGTTATAACCAACCATGCGGATTATCGGCTGATATCGGGAAAGGTGCTGGATGCGCTGGCCGATTACAATGAAGTAAACCTTTTTTTAAGAGGACTGATCCCTGCGATGAACTTTCCTTCCGACATAGTATATTTTGACGTTAAGGAAAGGGAGGCGGGCTCCTCTAAGTATACGCTTAAAAAGATGCTCACCCTTGCAATGGACGGGATCACCTCCTTCAGTACTACGCCGCTTCATATCATCGGGATAACGGGATGTCTTGCTGTGGTCTTCAGTCTGGTTCTGGGAGTGATAAGCATAGTGGACTGGATAATGGGGAAAAACGTACCCGGATATACCACTCTTCTGATCGTGCTGCTAATCTCGGCGGGGGTGATACTGATCTCTCTGGGAGTTATAGGGGAGTACATAGGGAAGATATATATGGAAACAAAGCACAGGCCTCATTATATCATAGACTCCGTTATCTGGAGGGAAGAGGAAATGACCGGATCGG
>DNAD01000149.1 GCA_003484785.1 Lachnospiraceae bacterium | reverse complement strand
GTCTTTGACCCCGGGAAGCCGGATACCTACCGTGACGAGGTGATAAGGAATGGATGAAGGAATAAAAAACGGAAAGCTTAAGCTTATGACCATAGTGGGTACGAGGCCCGAGATCATAAGGCTTTCCGCGGTGATCAAGTGCGCGGATAAGTATTTTGATCATGTGCTTGTGCATACCGGACAGAACTACGATTATACCCTGAATCAGATCTTTTTTGAGCAGTTAAAGCTCAGGGAGCCTGACTACTACCTGGATGCCGCAGGCTCAAACCTCGGCGAGACAATGGGAAACATCATTGCAAGATCCTATAACCTGATGACAGAGGTAAAGCCCGAGGCATTACTGATCCTGGGCGATACGAACTCCGCCCTTTCCGCCATCAGCGCCAAAAGACTGAAGATCCCCATCTTTCATATGGAGGCGGGGAACCGCTGCTGGGATTACAATGTTTCCGAAATGATAAACAGAAGGATAGTGGACAGTATCTCCGATATAAACATGCCCTATACGGAAAACTCCAGAAGATACCTTCTGTCTGAGGGCGTGGACGGAAAGACGATCTTTGTGACAGGCTCTCCCATGAGGGAGGTCTTAAGGGATCACATGGAGGAGATTAAAAAGAGCGATGTGCTTAAAAGGCTGGGCCTTGAGAGCAGGGGATATATCCTGGTCTCTGCCCACAGGGAGGAAAATATTGACCTTGAGGATAATTTCTTCAGTCTTATGAACTCCATAAATCATATTGCGGAGAAATACGGCATGCCGGTCATTTACTCCACCCATCCGCGTTCGAAGAAGTTTATCGAACAGAGGGATTTTAAATTTCACCCCCTTGTCAGGAATCTGAAGCCCTTCGGCTTCCTTGATTATAACATGCTTCAGATGAATGCCTACTGTGTTCTCTCGGACAGCGGAACTCTTTCGGAAGAGTCGGCGATGTTAAATTTCCCGGGAGTACTGATAAGGACCTCCACGGAAAGACCGGAGGTTCTGGATAAGGGAACGATAGTGATAGGCGGGATCAGGGAGGAGGACGTTGAGAGGGCCGTAGAGCTTGCGGTGGCAATGTTTGAAAACGGCGAAGAGCTTGCCATGCCTTCCGATTATACCGATACCAATGTTTCGGTCAAGGTGGTAAAGCTCATTCAGAGCTATACCCGCATAGTAAACATGACGGTGTGGGGTAAGCGCTGAGACGAGAGCGATTTATTGTTTACATGAAGATAATAGTTAATGATACAGCTGCCAGCAGGACGGGAGCGCTTTCTGTCCTGAAGGATTTTTATGCGTATATAAGGCAGGACGATAAAAGGTACGCAGAGATAAACGGGGAAAAAGAGCGTCTTGACTGGATATTTCTGCTTTCCGCCCCATATCTGGAGGAGACGGACAACATAAAGGTCATAGTCCTTTCCGATGTCAAGATGAGCCGTAAAGCAAGGCTCATGTTTGACCTGAAGGAGGGCAGGAAATATATAATGTCCTTTAAACCGGACGTTTATTTTTCAATGCAGAATACCCTTCCGGGAGGCCTCGACTGTAAGAGCGTGCTTTATGTGCATCAGCCTCTCTGCTTTCAGAGAATGAAAAACTTCTCCCTCCTTAAGGAAGAGGAGAGGGAGTATGCCGTTTATCAGCATCTGATAGGGAAGCTGATATATGCTTCGATAAAACGGGCCGATAAGACCATTGTCCAGACCGAATGGATGAGGCAGGAGGCGATCAGGCGCACCGGGGTCAGGGAAGACAGGGTAGTAAAAGTAACGCCCGATATTGATACCTCGGGGCTTATTCTCCGGCTGAAGAAAAACAACGGAAACACCTTCTTCTATCCTTCCGGACCGATGCTTTATAAGAATCATGAATGTATCCTGAAAGCGGTAAAGCTTTTAAGGGATGAGGGGATCACCGGTTTTACGGTAAGCCTTACCATTACAAAGGAGGAGCTTAAAAAGCTGTGCCCGGGAGAGATCCCCGAGAACATCCTGTGCGAGGGAAGCCTTGAAAGAGAAGAGGTGCTTAAGCGCTATCAGAGCAGTGTCCTTCTGTTCCCTTCATATATCGAGAGCTTCGGATATCCTCCGGCTGAGGCAAGAGCTATGGGCTCTGTCATCTTTGCCGCGGATACCCCCTGCATGCGGGAGATCCTTGAGGGCTATGAAGGGGCCTTTCTGTTCGATCCTTTTAAGCCTGCAGAGCTTAAGGAGCTTATGGAGAGGTATCTAAGGGGAGAGATCGACAGGACCCTGATCTATGATAATATGCTTCCCGTCGGGAGAGCTTTGGGGGAAAAGACAGAAAGCAGCTGGGGCCTTGTGTTGAATGAACTGATCGGATGAAGATTTTTAAGGATATAAGACAAAAATACGGGCACCTGTACGAGTGGTACTATATTCTGGTCATCGCAGGCTACACGCTTACCCTGATCTCTCTTAAGGTACGCCCGGGAGTCATAGCCGGCGTCCTTTTGTGTCTCGTGACCCTTGAGCTTATTGCCGACCGGTGCGTAAGCACGAAAAGCTTCATAGATAAGCTTATCCTTTTCTACATAGGCTACAATATCCTTTCGGTCATATGGCTTCACGCCTCCGGAATGCCCTTTTCGGTATTCATCGGTGAGTTTACGGTCTCGATATTTCCGGTGGTCTTTTATTTTGCGGGGAAAAGCGTAGGAGAGAGGCTTCCTTTCTTTTATGAGAAGTTTACCCTGGCAGTGGTCTTTGCCGGAGTCCTTGGGATCATACTCTATATCACGGCTCCGCAGTTTTATATCGATTATTCCTATGACCTGCTTTTTATCTCAAAGGCCGATGCGGCTACAATGAGGGTCAGGATGAACTCTGTGGTAGGCTGCACGCTTTTAGGCTTTCTGGGGACCGCGGGAATGATGACCGGAGCCTTTTTTCTGGGAGATGGGGGAAAGAAGGAAAAGAGGGAAACAAGAGGCTGTCTGAAGGCTGTGATATATATTGCCGTCTGCATGGTGACGGCTGTCATGAGCAATCAACGCTCCTCCCTTGTTACGGTGATCCTTGTTCTTGTTTTTATCAATTATCTTATTTTCTTCAAGCTTGAACTGCTGAATAAAAAGTATTTCTATATCGAAGCGGGAGGGCTGGTGCTTGTACTGATCCTTCTGTGCGTTATAAAGCCTGAGCTGCTGCTTAAGATATGGTGGAGGCTTGAATCCCTTCCCGGAGCGGTCTCCGAGAGGAGCGAGCAGTGGGTAGCCGCTGTGAATAACATGTATTCCACCTGGATCGGAAACGGTCTCGGAGCAAACGGCCACAGGGCGCTGGGGATAGAGGATGCACATGTCATCGCCGACGGAGGGCTTGTAAAGCTCTACTGCGAGGAGGGCGTGATCGGCTTTTCGGTCTTTCTGTTCATAGTCCTTAATGCGGTAAAAAAGGGGCTCGGTGATATAAAGGACTTCTATGTGGAGCTTGGGCTCATTGCGGTGACCCTCCTTCAGTCCATAGGCTCCAATGTCATCGCCTTTCAGCTTGCCGCGCCCATCTTCTGGTTTGCCATCGGAAGGATCAACTGTTCCGAAGCAGACGGGGAAATACCTGACAACCCGTAATCCGACAGGGACAGCAAAGGGTGTTACTATTCACAGCCTTTTG
>DNAD01000221.1:6500-9835 GCA_003484785.1 Lachnospiraceae bacterium | reverse complement strand
TTCGTGGGCGAGACCTGCCCGACCTTTGCCGAGAGCTACAGAGAGCTGGTAAATGACTGCTCCAGCGAAGCTCCCCTTATAAGGATAGAGGATTCGGATGACGCCGCGATTTATTTTTCTTCGGGAACCACCGGCTTTCCCAAGGCTATACTTCATACCCACTTAAGCCTCATGACCGCGGCCAACGTTGAGCAGCATCATCACAGCACCGGACGCGAAGACTGTTTCCTCTGCATCCCTCCCCTCTATCATACCGGGGCGAAGATGCACTGGATGGGAAGCCTCGTAGCGGGCTCAAGAGCGGTGCTTCTCAAGGGGACGAAGCCCGAATATGTCTTTGACGCGGTATCGAAGGAGCACTGTACCATCGTATGGCTTCTGGTGCCCTGGGCCCAGGACATTCTGGATGCTCTTGACAGGGGAGATATAAAGCTTGAGGATTATGATCTTTCAGGCTGGAGGCTTATGCATATAGGGGCCCAGCCCGTTCCTCCCTCGCTCATCAAGCGCTGGAAGGAGTATTTTCCGAACCATCAGTACGATACCAATTACGGCCTCAGCGAATCGATAGGCCCGGGCTGTGTTCATTTAGGAGTAGAGAACATACATAAGGTCGGGGCAATCGGCGTTCCCGGCTACGGATGGAAATGTAAGATCATAGATCCACAGGGCAATGAGGTAAAACAGGGAGAGGCCGGAGAGCTCTGTGTCAGAGGATCCGGAGTGATGAAGTGCTATTATAACAATCCCGAAGCCACGGCGGAGGTTTTAAAGGACGGGTGGCTTCGTACGGGAGATGTGGCCATGCAGGATGAGGACGGCTTTATCTTCCTCGTAGACAGGATCAAGGATGTGATAGTATCGGGAGGAGAAAATCTCTATCCCGTTCAGATAGAGGATTATATAAGGCAGTATGACAAGGTAAGAGATGTTGCGGTGATCGGCCTTCCCGATAAGAGACTTGGTGAAATAGCAGGTGCTATTATATCTGTTAAGGAAGGGATGGAGTGCAGCGTAGAGGAGATCGAGGAGTTCTGCAAGGGTCTTCCCAGGTATAAGAGGCCAAGGAAGATCATATTTGACGAGGTTCCAAGGAACCCGACCGGAAAGATAGAAAAGCCCGAGCTTCGCCGCCGTTACAGCGTTGAGCGCCTTGTGGCGATGGAGAATGAAGGCTAGCCGTATTGCTAAAAAATGCTGAGAGGGTTATACTGTTTAGGGAATCTGATTGTTCCTCAGCCGAAAATGTAATGAGAGTGAGGATGCTTTGATGGGCAATAAGATAAAAGAGCTGTTAGGTTTTGAGGAAAACACTCCATATGTTAAAAAGTACCTGTTTGACGCGAACATAACGTCAAGTATCTATATGTCCGTTGTGGTCATAGTTCTTGAGATATGGATGATCTTAAGAACGCTGATCAAATATGTCATTCTCAGCGACAAGTCGAGAGATTTTACCTGGATAGTGCAGCACTTCTATTCCTATGTGATCCTTCTGACGATGGGAATACTGATGCTGATCTATGCAATCAAATACAGGAAAAACAAGGAAGGCGTCAGCAAGAATCTGGGATTTGGCCTTATCGCCGCCTTTTCGGTGATCTGTCTGGGCTTCGGCATCTATATTTCGGGACTGGATTACGCCGGCGGCAAACAGATACTTACCTTCCTGACCATGGAGCTTTACGTGACCTGCCTTCTGGTATGGAAGCCTTACATATCCTTTATTATCCTTTCCGCTACTTTTTTGTTTTTCTATAATAACACCATCATGGCCCAGAATATGGAGTTTCAGACCGGGGACAAGATCAATCTGTTCATGTTCTGGATATCCATTTTCATGACCAGCGTGAGTATATACAGGCAGCGGTTTGATGAGGGTTCCAAGGAGGAAAGGCTGGAAGCGGTCAACGAAAAGCTTGAAAAGGCCGCGGTTTACGATGAGCTTACCGGAATACACAACATGCGCTATTTTTATGAGAATGTTCCGGAGATTCTTATCCTTTCGGGAAACAAGGTTCATGATAAGGTCTTTCTTTTCCTGGATATCGAGAATTTTAAAAACTATAATGATCAATTCGGCTTTGTTAAGGGAAACGAGATTTTGACCAATACCGCAAGGCTTATCGAAAAGACCTTTGAAGGAGCGCTGGTTGCGAGACAGGCGGATGACCGTTTTGCGGTACTGACCGACTGGGAGGGGGCCATTGAAAAGGCCGATATTGTAAGACAGAATTTTTACTCTCATGATGATGAGATCTACATGGGATTAAAGGTCGGGGCTTACAGGCCTGATGACATCTACTGCGATCCCAGACAGGGGATCGACCGGGCCAGGTACGCCTGCTCAACCATTAAAAAGCAATATGATAAGAACTTCAGAGAATATGACAAAAAGATGGGAGAGGGCTTCTTTAAGCTCCAGTATATCGTCAATAACATAGATAAGGCGGTAGAGAAGGGCTATATCAAGGTTTATTACCAGCCCGTGGTCTGGTCCGAGACCAGAAAGCTGGCCGGCTGCGAGGCTCTGGCCAGGTGGGTGGATCCCAAGTACGGATTCCTGTCTCCCGGAGATTTTATCCCGGTCCTGGAGGAGCACAGGCAGATACATAAGCTGGATAAATGTATCTACGAAACGGTGTGCCGGGATATCAGGGAATCCCTTGATAAGGGAGAGAAAGCCGTGCCCGTGTCCCTTAATTTTTCAAGGCTTGATTTTGAGCTGATGGATACAGTATCGGTGATCGAGGAGCTGGTTACGAAATACGACATTGACAGGCACTATCTCCATATAGAGGTTACCGAGAGCGCCCTGACTGATGACATGAGCGTCTTAAGGAGCGCGGTGGACAGCTTCAGGGAGAAGGGCTATGAGATATGGCTTGATGACTTCGGCTCGGGATATTCCTCCCTTAATGTATTAAAGGACTACCATTTTGATGTGATGAAGATCGATATGGTATTTCTGAGAAGCTTTAAGGAAAACCAGAATTCCCGTATAATTATAAAGAAGATCATTGAGATGGCATACGATCTGGGTATAAATACACTTACAGAGGGCGTTGAGACCGAGGAGATGGTGGAATTCCTGGCAGAGGTCGGATGCGGCAGGCTTCAGGGCTATTATTACGGAAAACCGATGCCGGTGCATGATTTCAGGGAGAAATTCCTGACAGCAGAGGATCCGCAGCAGGTCTGACAGGATCAGGTAAAGAAAACGACATTGGCGTACCGCCAATGTCGTTTTCTTGTGAACTAAATAGGCTGAAACACCTGATTCATTCCTTATATATGTATAGAGTCATTGTGCCGTTACTATCACAGCCCAAAAG
>DNAD01000221.1:0-6458 GCA_003484785.1 Lachnospiraceae bacterium | reverse complement strand
CAAAAGGCTGTGAATAGTAACGATCAACTAAAGCATATGAGCGATAACAGTAAAAACAACCGGACTATTTGCTATATCCTTTCCTTCATGATCCCGGTGGGGATCATGGTGATCATATCCCTGATACAGGGCTTTTATCCCTTTGGGGCAAAATCGGTCCTGATGGCTGATATGAGATATCAGTTTGTGGACTATTATGCCGCATACAGAAGGATCCTGTTCGGAAGCGATGATATCTTTTATTCCCTGCAAAAGACCGCAGGCGGAGATATGGCAGGACTGCTGGCCTATTACAGCAATACCCCGATCCTTTTTCTGCTTGCCTTTGTGCCCGAAAGGGCTTTGCCCGGAGGCATCCTTATTCTTATGACCTTCATGCTTGGGCTTTGCGGGCTCAATTTCAATATATTCTTAAACAGGGTCTTTGGCTTCAGACGTGCCTCGCTGATCTTTTCCACAGCCTATGCCTTTAACGGGTTTCTGATGGGCTATTTCAACTGTACCCAGTATTTCTTCAATATCGCTCTTCTTCCTCTTGTGATGCTGGGTCTTATCGGGATCATAAAAAAGGAGAGGATAAGCTTTCTTTATATCATCAGCCTGTCCCTTTCCATATTTTCAAGCTACTACATAGGCTATATGGTATGCCTGTTTTCCATCCTTTTCTTTATCTATGTCTTCTGTGTCCATCATTTTTCCGCCCTGAGCGTATCCGGCCTGCGGCTTTCCGAACGGATGGGGCTTTACCTGAAGGAGATCAGGAAGCATATAAAAGGGCCTGTCATCTATGTCCTGACCTCGGCGCTTTCGGTGGGAATGTCGGCCGTAAGCCTTCTCTGCGCGGTCTTTTCCTTAAGGGGGCAGAAAAAAAGCGGTCTTAACATCTCGGCAAGGATGCTTTTTGATCCTTTTGATCTGTTTTCGGGATTGTATACAAATGCTTTCCACGGAAATGTTTCGGATGGTCTTCCTCTAATATACTGCACGGTAACGGGAGCGACCCTTCTATTTCTGTTCTATTTAAGCAGAAGGATCACGGTAAGGGAAAAGCTGCTCTCCGGTCTGATCTTTCTCGTACTGATAATAAGCTTTATCTTTGATCTTCCGAATACCGTCTGGCACGGCTTTGCCCATCCTATCGGTTTTCCCCACCGCTTTTCCTTCCTGTTCTGTTTTTTTGCGCTTTATCTGGCCTATACCTGTTTCATTCATATTAAGGATGCCCTGCGGCCCCGTGACTATATAACGGTCCTTGGGGTGTTTATGCTGTATTCCGCTTATCTGATCCTTAGCCGGAATGAGTATGCGGGGGTAAGACAGGTGATCCTGACCTTCTTCTGTATGTCGGCCGTCATGGCAGCTTTCCGGCCCGGCAGCACGGGAAAGGAAGGAGGGCAGGTTATGACGGTCGTCATCCTGGCAATCGTTACCTGCCTTGATTCAGGCTATAATGCAAACGCCTCAATAGCGGCTTATTTTAATCCGGATGATCCCGGATCGGAGGATGAGGAGGAGGATCCCTACGGCATAAAGGAGTATCAGGCCTTTATTGATGAAACAAAGGCTGTCCTTTCGCAGATAGAAAGGGATGATGAGGGGCTTTACAGGACAGAGAAGCACTACAGACGATCTCTTAACGATGCGATGATGTTCGGCTATAACGGACTTTCTCATTTCAGCTCCTGCGAGAGCGATAATATCAAACGTTTCATGGGCTATATGGGTTTTCGGGATAACGGGAACTGGGCTTACTACGGCGAGGAAGGCAGCACCACCTTCGCAGACTGCTTTATGGGGGTTAAGTATATCATTTCCCAGTATGACGAGATCCCCAGGCCCTTTACAAGGGTTTTTGAGTATAATGATAAGTATGTATTTAAGAACCCGTTCGCCCTTCCGCTGGCCTTTTCAATGACAAAAGAGGCGGAGAGCCTGAGCTTTGCAGGGGAAAAGGAGACAAAGGAGGAGTTAAATACTGCGGCTTATGAAGGGGGATATGATCACTTTACCTGGCAGAATGCCATAGCCTCCGCCTTTGACGGTAAGGAGCATCAGATATACCGGAGAGTAGAAGGGGTGAGCATAACCACAGAAAATCTTAAAAAAGAGGGAAATAAATATGTCACGCAGGATCCGGAAAAAGAAGCGTATATAGAATACAGCTTTACGGCGGATTCCGATGATACGGTTTTTATGTATTTTGACGCCCCCGAGGTTCAGGATACACAAATTATCGTAAACGGTCTTGAGAAGCAGCCTTATTTTACCCAGTACGGCTGGAACATAAGAGGCATGGGGATCTTTGGCAAAGGAGAAAAGGTAAGCCTTAAGCTGTATGCCATGCAGGATGAGATCGAGATCGACGGTTATGAGTTTTACTATGAGGATGAGGATGCTCTTGAAAAGTGGTATAATGGGCTCGGGACGGGATCCGTTCAGAAGCTGGCAAGCTCACGCCTTAAGGGAAGCGTATCTCTCTCTCCTTCTCAGGAGCTGATAGTGTTCTCGATCCCTTACGATGAGGGGTGGAGTATATGGGTGGACGGGGAAAAGCGCGCGGCTTCACAGGCTGTAAACGGACTGCTGGCGGTTTCTGGTATCGGGCCCGGAGAGCATGGTTTTGAGCTTAAGTATGTACCGACGGGGTTCAGGCTCGGGATGCCGGTGAGCATTATATGCATGATCATATTCGGAGTCCTTGCAGTTTATGTTCACAGCCGACTCCTTGTATACAAAAGGTCAGGATTCTCTTCAAATTAGTAAAAAATGAGTGTATACTAGGATTATTATTCATGGCCGGATCGCGTATCCGTCCGGTGATCACGGGCCGGAATCCATAGTATCAGACGGGAGTAATATAAAACAGGTGAGGGTTATGTGTGCGGCAAAAACAGGGTTTGACAATGAAAAATATCTGAAGATGCAGTCCGAGCATATCAAGGACAGGATCGGAAAATTCGGGAACAAGCTGTATCTGGAATTCGGGGGCAAGCTTTTTGATGATTATCATGCCTCACGGGTACTGCCGGGGTTTGAGCCCGATTCGAAGCTTCGCATGCTCATGCAGATCTCGGAGCAGGCGGAGATCGTCATCGTGATCAATGCTAATGACATCGAGAAGAATAAGATCCGGGGAGACCTGGGAATAACATATGACGAGGATGTCAAGCGCCTCATGCGGGAGTTTGAGCTGAGAGGGCTCTATGTCGGAAGCGTGGTCCTTACCCATTATGCAGGGCAGGGGGCGGCCGATGATTTCGAGCTCAAGATGGAAAAAAAGGGAGTAAAGGTATACCGGCATTACGTGATAGAGGGTTATCCCTCGAACATACCTCTTATCGTCAGCGATGAGGGCTTCGGAAGGAACGACTATATAGAGACCTCCCGTCCGCTTGTGGTGGTAACGGCCCCCGGGCCGGGAAGCGGAAAGATGGCTACCTGTCTCTCCCAGCTGTATCATGAAAACAAGAGGGGGATCAAGGCAGGATACGCCAAATTCGAGACCTTTCCTATCTGGAACATCCCTTTAAAGCATCCCATAAACCTGGCCTATGAAGCTGCAACGGCGGATCTTAATGACGTTAACATGATAGACCCCTTCCATCTTGAGGCCTATGGAGAGACTGCCGTAAATTATAACAGGGACATCGAGATATTCCCGGTACTGAATGCGATCTTTGAAGGGATATACGGGGAGTGTCCTTATAAATCACCTACCGATATGGGAGTGAACATGGTCGGCAACTGCATCATTGACGATGAAGTATGCTGTGAAGCTTCCAGGCAGGAGATAATAAGAAGATACTATACTACCAAAAACGCGCTGATCAATGAAAAGGCGGATGAAAACGAGGTTTATAAGCTTGAGCTTCTGATGAAGCAGGCAAAGATCACCACCGCGGACAGAAGGGTTACCACGGCAGCCAATGACAGAGCCCGGGATCTGGGAGTTCCGGCGGCGGCCATAGAGCTTTCAAACGGCGAGATCATAACCTCCAAGACCACAAATCTCCTGGGAGCTTCCGCGGCGCTTCTGCTTAATGCCCTTAAGGCTCTTGCGGGGGTGGATCATAAGCGCCATGTAATATCTCCCGAGGCTATCGAGCCTATCCAGAAGCTTAAGGTGGAATACCTGGGCAGCAGGAATCCGAGGCTTCACACGGATGAGGTACTGATAGCTCTTGCTATCTCGGCAAAGACGGATAAGGAGGCTGAGAAGGCCCTTGACATGATACCCAGCCTTAAGGGCTGTCAGGTACACACCTCGGTCATGCTCTCAGACGTGGACATACGTACCTTTAAACGGCTGGGAGTGGATCTGACCAGTCAGCCGGTCATCAGTTCCTCGGTCGATCATTATTCACGGCCCTTTGGACCGTGATAATAACGGTGAGGGAACAGTATTCACGAGCGCGGCTGTCAAATCGGATCAGCACAGATAAGGAGTTTAAATATGAAAGCACCGGTTCTCGTAATTCTTGCGGCGGGCATGGGCTCACGATACGGAGGCCTTAAACAGATCGATCCCGTGGACGAACAGGGAAACAAGATAATCGATTTTTCGATCTATGATGCTCTGCGGGCGGGCTTTAAAAAGGTCGTATTTGTAATAAAGAAGGAAAATCTTGCGGATTTTAAGAGCTGTATAGGGGACAGGATCGGGGACAGCATGGAGATAGAGTACGTATTTCAGGATATCTCCATGATCCCGGACGGATTTTGTGTTCCTGAGGGAAGGGTTAAGCCCTGGGGAACGGCCCATGCGGCCCTCTGCGCGGCAGAAGCCGTGGATTCTCCCTTTGCGGTCATCAATTCCGATGATTTCTACGGAAGGGAAGCCTTCGTAAAGATCTATGATTTTCTTTCACATACCTCGGATGATGATAAATACCGTTATGCCATGGTAGGCTTTGCCCTTAAGAATACCCTTACCGAAAACGGTTCGGTCTCCCGTGGGGTATGCACCGTTAACGGAGCCGGAAAGCTTACCGATATAGAAGAGAGAACGAGGATCATAAAAACGGCCGAAGGAGCGGCCTATACGGAGAACGGAACCGATTATATCCCGATCAGCGGGGACAGTATCGTCTCCATGAATTTCTGGGGCTATTCCGAAAGCTTTCTTAAGGAGGCCGGGCTTCAGTTCAGGGAGTTTCTTGAAAAGGAGGTTCCGAAGAACCCTCTGAAGGCCGAGTTTTATCTGCCCTCGGTGGTGGACAGGCTCTTAAAGGAGGACCGCGCGGAGGTAAAGGTGCTTAAGTCTGAGGATAAATGGTTCGGGGTCACTTACAGGGAGGACAAGCCGCTTGTGGTGGAATCGATCAAAAGGCTTAAGAAGGACGGAGTATATCCGGAAAAATTGTGGGATTGATATGAGCAGCAGGGATTTTACGGTTAAAACAATTACGTATACAGGCGTTATTTTATTACTCATGATAGCGGTCGTGATCATCATCGATCCCTTTGTGCGTTATCATAAACCGTGGTTCGGGCTGGCCGCCGTGGAAACCGAGGAAAGATCCGCGGTCATAGGGCTTGCCAGAAACATGGATTACGATACTGCCCTGGTAGGCTCCTCCATGTCCGAGAACTTTGTAGACAGCTGGTTTGAGGATGGGGTCTTCGGAGAAGAATGCTTAAAGGTTCCGCTTCAGGGCGCCTATATGACCGATTATCTTCCTCTGCTGGATGAGCTGACAGAAAAACCCGGGCTCAGGAATATAGTCTTCAGTCTGGATAATTACCTTATTGATAAGGAGGGCGCACAGGATTCCTTAAGCATCCCCGAGTATTTTATCAAACAGCCTTCCATAACCGATATTTATTATCTGCTCAATAAATCCACCCTGCTGGTATATGTGCCGATGTTTCTGATAAGAAACAGTCTGGAGAATTACTCGGACGATAATGCCTATGTCTGGGCCGACAGGTATGCCTATTCCAAGTATATCGCAAGGGCCAATTATATGGCTACAAGGAGACTGTTTCCCGAGCAGGAGAAGGAGTTTGACAGGCTCTTTGAAAAGACGGACATGCTGATAGCGGATCTTACCCGCTATATCGAAAAGCGGCCTGATGTGACCTTTTACCTTTATGCTCCGCCCTACAGCATACTTTTCTGGGACGTATGCGTGCTGGACGGGGGGCTTACCGCGGAGATCTGTGCTCTTGAGAAGCTCTATGAAAAGCTGCTTTCCTATGATAACGTAAGGCTCTTCTATTTTCAGAATGACTACGATCTGATCACAAACCTGGATCATTACAGGGACTATTCCCATTATGACCAGGGAGTCAACAGATTCATGTACGAATCCATGCGGGACGGGAAGTGGGAGCTGGTTAAGGAGACCGAAGGGGATAAGGCCAATTACTATGACGCCCTGCTCGATATGTTCTACTTCGCCAGGGACTATGACTACGAGCAGTGCTTCCATTGAGGGAATACCGGTATAACGGTT
>DNAD01000101.1 GCA_003484785.1 Lachnospiraceae bacterium | reverse complement strand
CAGAAAAACGGGTTTCAATGGGAGGACAGGCCTTTTGAGGAACTGACCAGGCTGTATCCCGACTGCGGGAGTGCGTTGAAGTGGTGGTGCAACCAATACCGGAACGAGGGGTACAGCAGCAGCTTCTTTGAGATATCACGGAACAGGCATTTGAAAGCCTTCCTTCTTAAACATCCGCCGGAGTTTGCTATATCTTCCCAATGCTGCGAGGGAGCAAAGAAAGCCGTATCTAGAAGGTATAATATGGAGGAACGGATAGAGCTTTCCGTGATCGGGGTACGGAGGGCGGAAGGTGGAATCCGGAAGATGGCTTATAAAAGCTGTTTCGCCTCTACGACAAAATATGGCGTTGCACAGTACAGGCCTTTATTCTGGTACAAGAATGAGGACAAGAGGGCCTACGAAAAGGCTTTTGGCATCTGCAACAGCGATTGCTATACGGTCTATGGATTTAAACGGACAGGCTGCAGCTGCTGTCCGCTGGGGAAGGAGTTTGAGGAAGAGCTGAGGGTCATACAGGGGAAAGAGCCTTTACTATACACGGCTGTAAACAATATTTTCGGGAAATCATATGAGTATAATAGGAAATACCGTGAGTTTTGCAGAAAACAGAAAGCGGCCGCATAAAGAGGCATACAGGTCGCTAACAATGGCGGTTTTTCCACGTATATGGTATACTTTTTGATAACAGCGAGATAGAAGGATGACGGACACAGAGGGAGATTGGACTATGGGCTTGTTTTCATGGATGTTTGCTGACCGGAATAATGTGGAGAATCTGCGGATAGGGATGGAAGCCCATATCCCATGCCCGGACGGCAGCGTGGTTTATACGAGCCGCTATGACGGATACGGGCATTTTGGAGGCTATGACATATATGAGCTGGCGGCAGACTGGAACAGGGAATATTTGTCTAAGAATCCGGATTATGTCATTCCCTCCAGAAAAGCTGCGGCAAAGCCGGGGAAGCCATTCAAAATAAGGATTTCAGACTTCATCTGGTATCCGCTGTATGCTGATTTATCCATAGACAGGCAGGAAATGGTTGAAAGAATGCGTAAGGAGAAGGGCGTGGACTGGTTTGAATACCGGCAGATAGGGATAGATATAGCCTGCTACGACGAAGATAACGAAGCATTGCCATTTCCGATAAAGATATGCAGGGATCCGGGAAGCAAATACAGTGGGCTTCCGGCGTCAAAAGGCGATCCGGAACAGGGGTATCCGATTTACAAACAATAATCTGATAGGGGATTAGCCTCCTATCAGATTGCCGTGTTAGCCGTCGAATGCATACCCGTGCAAGCACGGTATGCGCTCTCCGGCATTATCGCAAAAAAAAGCGGCTCTGAGGAGAATGAACTCCAACAGAGTCGCTCTTTGCATTACGGTATTGGAAAGGAACCCTTATAGCTTGACAGATATGCCTAAAATGTCAAATCCGTTCGACCACGCTGTAAAATTCATCGGTGATCTCATAGCGGTAGGGAATATAATCCGCTTCGGCGCTGTCTGTTTCGGAGAACAGGGATGCCTTTTCCTTTGCCTCCTCCAGCGATGTATATTCTCCAATCAGATGCGTATCCTTGTTGTCAAACAGGTAGTATTTTCTGCTGGCTGCCGGTTCTTCGCTCATGCTGTCGCAAACCTTGGAATGGAGCCCTTGCACCTCATGCGTAAAAGCATCTATTTCATCATAGGCGTGAAACAGAGCGGAGACATAGGGAAGATTCCCTTTTGCCGTGCCGATGTTATCAAGCAGGCATAATAAGCCATGGGAGAGGATATTTAGTTCATCATTGGTAAATCCTGTGTTCTGCATATTTAATCCTTTCTGCCATCGTAACCTCCGTGGCGGGGAAGATATACAATCATTTTGCTGAGTTTTCAAAAGGCAGGTGCGGAAAAATCAGGCGGTTGCTCCGTCAATGGCATTTACGAGCTTCCACATATAGTTGAAAAACGCCTGGCTGCCTGTTGCCTTTCCGCGTTTCCAATACCGGTAGCTCATGCCGTTCTGACCATCAAAGTTCACTTCAGCCAGGCTGTTCAGGATCCATCCCTGCGTCCTCAACGGGACGTCAATGCCATAGTGCCTCATAAGATCAAGGATGACCCCATCTGTGTTCGGCGTCCTCTGCCTGGCCTTTATGGAGGTTTCTGCCGCATTAAGCCTTGCCGCATTTTCTTCAGCAAGACGCCTTTCCTTTTCAGCCTCTTCAGCCATCAGCTTCTCGCGGCGCTCGATTTCCTGGCGCTCCCTTTCTGCCAGCCACTCTGTTTTCTTTATCCTGTATTGTTTGGCAAGTTCAGCCTCGCCGATCATTTCGAGAGCCATGATATCGGTCTCCCGTATAAAGTACCCATGGGAAACCCGATCCTTAAGAGCATTAAGGAATCCGTCTTTGCTTTTGAAACGGAGCCCCTCATCCGTATGCTCTTTCAAACGTTCCATGGAGTCATGGCCGTTAATGGACAGGAGGGCGGTATGGACATTATCACCGATCTCATTGAATACGATGTAATACCCTCCATTGTAATCAGTTCCTCCGTTTTGTACCGCGGCATCGATCAAAACAAGATAAAGGCCGGAGTATCTGTCCTCGCCCAGCACCTTCTCAAGAGGCCATGCGTTGTAGAAGTGCCTGCAAGGCGTGTTATGATCCGACTTATAGCCGACCGTCCGGATCCTTTTTGTTTCAATATCCTGGAAATTGAAATCCTTTAACATGTTGTATTCTGTCATTTCATTGATCTCCTTCCTGCGTAAAGTACGCTGAAACAGGAAAGAGCCTGAATACACGCATCCAGACTCTTTCATTACAAATGGTTCTTATTCAGGCGGCCTTTTCAAGCATAAGCCTTTCAAAAGCCTGCACGAATGCGCTGACATCCTCCGTCATGTCGCTGTTTCTCATGCCGCGGCATTGGGCGACGTGATCCTTATTCCATTCAAGGGTATAGAAAGGGACGTCCGGTGCCGAGACCTTTCTGACAAACAGGATCATCGTCTCACCCCTCGCAACACGGTCAACATATCCGCCGACACAGTGGTGCAGGGCATTTCCTTCGTTCCTGATCTCATCCGCGGAACCGGGGACAATGATCATGAAATCCTTAGTAGACATTTCATAGCCGCTGCCTATTGAAGCCTTGCGGAAGATCTGGTCTGCCTTGCGCCTGATCCTGCGGTCACGGTCCCTCTGCCTCTTATCCATGAGCCGGGAATGTTCTTCCTGCATCCGGTCGTGGGCCTTATTAAGGTCGGGAGGCAGGATGTAGTACGGATCCGTCAGGTCACATTTCAGCTTCCTGCACCATCCGACATAATCCCGCCAGTCACGAAGGACATTTCTGATTCTGTAACAGGACGGCGAATGGTCAGGAACACAAGTCTGTTTCTCAATGTATGCCATGAAACGGGGGAGGGATACATAAGGCATGATTGTCTTGACCGTTGCCAGGATATCCGTATCGCCGGAGCACAGGGCAGACCACCTTTTGACGTCATCACCGGAGAATGTAAGGCCTTCTTTTATGAACGCCTGCAGAACCCTTAATTCATCGAGCGACATCTTCTGTTCAAGCACCATCCGGACATACCTCTTTGGCACGCGGAAGAAGTCTGCGGCAGAGCAACCGTCGTGGTTCACAACATTTTTTTCAAAATACCCGTAATTGCCTTTGATAAGAGAAAAAAGCATGTCCGTCATTCCTGTCTTAATAAGGAACTCATAATATTTCCGTTCAGGATACTGCCTCATGTAATGCCATACTGGGATCATCCTGCCGGGTACTGATTTCTGGAGAAGGTCAACGGAGCAGTATTGGTAATCTGTTCCGGTAAAGACGTCGGGGAGGTTGCCGGTATAGACCATGGCGCTTGCACAGTTGATCTTTCCGGTATCGGGGCACCACTGTTCAGAGCCTCTCTGTTTGTAGACGGCATATTCGAAGGATTCCACGGAATTACCTTCATAGAAGACCCTGCATAGTTCCCTTTTCCAGTATCTGGCGGGCCTTGCGATAGTCGTCTTGTCATGCGGATACTCTATGCCGGCCTCGAAATACCTTGCCATAAACCCGTCTGCTGTTTTCTGGAAGATGCAGAGCCATTTGTTGTTATAGTAAGAGCTGAAGCCTTCCTCCTTCCGGCCGTTCAGCCTGGCACTCTGGGGCATGAGGGTGGCCGTTCTTCCGCAAGAGGGACAGGAAGCCTTTTCGCCGCGCCTGACCTTGAGGAGGGATTTGTCCAGATCCACTTCTGTCCGGCAGCAGGCGCAGTAACCCTTGATATGGCGCTTTCCTTCCGGCTTGTAGACGAGGTAATGGAACTCGGATAGCGCCTCTTCATATGCCCAACTGTCGAAATCATCAGGCAGGCCAGGCACCTTCTCCATCATCCGGCGGGTATGGGACAGGGCCTTTTCGCGGCGCTCATCTAGTTTTCTATCAAGGATTTTTTCCTGCCACCGGTAAATATCTTTGTACCAATACTGCATGTCCTCAATCTTCCCGAACTTTTTTTCATATGACCTGCGGCTCTGGCTGTCAATGAAAGCGCAATGCTTCCTGCCATGCCAGTATCCGATATCGATCACGCTCTCAAGCCTGCCGGTGAGCCACTTCCCGCCGGGTCTTCCAAGATTTTCGGTGATATAGTCATCCTTCTCCATAAAAGTGCGGAGAACCGGCGTGCTGAGCCCTTTCCGGATATCCTCCCTTTCGTAGAAGTTCAGGATAAGAAGCTCCTGTCCGGAAATCTCCTGCACGGACATGAGGATATCCAAATCCGCGTTTTCTATCATTTCCATCTGCTCCATCGTGAGAGCATTCATAGCTATTTTTGATAATTCTCTTTTCTTCATATTCATGATCTTCCTCCCATTAAATCAAATATTGACATCTGCCCTTTAACTGTTTTTTTGGTATCAATAAACTTAGATACAGCAGAGATCTCATCATTGTCCGATTCCTTTGCCGGAGCCACTTTCTCCAGCCTGCGTTTCCTGTCTTTCTCCGCCTTTTTCTTCTGTTCCTCTGCTTCAGCGGCCTTCCTATCTTCCTCTGCCTTGTCATCAAGGTGGTAGTAGTCCTCAGCCCATTCAAAGACGTCATAATGTATTATCATGGCGCAGTTTGACTTATCCGCCATTTTCCTGGCCCTCTCCGTAATGTAGGAGAAGCATTTCTGCCAGGTCTTGTGCTCCTGCAGGATATCCTGTGAAAGGCCATAATCCTCCTTGACCCTTTCCATAAGGTGAGAGAGGATCAGGTCGGCATAAACGACGTCCTTAGCGGATTCCTTCTCTGCCTTCAGCTTTTTGTAAGCAAACTGGCGGGGGTAATTCTCTGCCGTTACGGGGAGCTTTGCCTTTACCGGCGTTTTCTCTGACGGCATTGCCTGTATTGATACGACTTTTTCTGCGGTGTTCTGCTGCATATTCATATGGACCTCCTTAATCTTTATAAAAACAAACAGAGCCTGGGATCATGCCCAGACCCTGTATTTGCTGACGGGTGACTGAATGATGGTTCCTACGATGGAGCGGATAGCCTCTCCCCATGTTTCGGAATTCCTTGCTGCCTTCTGGTTCTTCAGAAAGTAGTAGAGATATTTCCTCTGGACAGGATCCTTTGTATCGAAGGAATACTCGACTTCCTTCTCAAAACCATCATTT
>DNAD01000260.1 GCA_003484785.1 Lachnospiraceae bacterium | reverse complement strand
AGAGAGGAGGAATGTATTATGAAGTACTGTAAGAGATGTGTGATGCCGGATACGAGACCGGGCATTAAGTTTGACAGCGAGGGGATCTGCTCGGCCTGCAGGGCTCATGAGGCTAAGGCAAAGGTCGACTGGGACAAAAGGTTTAAGGAGCTTAAGGAGCTGTGCGACAAATACAGGGGTATGAACGGCGACGGCTATGACTGCATGATAGCAGCAAGCGGCGGAAAGGACAGTCATTATCAGACTTATCTGATGAAGAATGTCATGAAGATGAACCCCATCCTGGTAAGCGTGGAGGATAACTTCCCCATGACAAAGGCCGGGATGCACAATATCAAAAATATTTCGGAGGAGTTTGGCTGCCATATAATCAGTCTGAAGCCCGATATCAGGACTCAGAAGGCGGTCATGAGATATACCTTTGAGAAATACGGAAAGCCCACCTGGTATGTGGACCGCCTGATATACACTTTCCCGATGATGATGGCTCTTAAGCTCAACACGCCGCTTCTTGTATACGGAGAAAACGTAAGCCTTGAATACGGCGGAGCTGACGCGGAGGAGACCTATTCCGCAAGAGGGCTTTTAAACAACGGAGTGGCCAGCGACATAGACTTTGATGAGCTGTGCGCTCTCCCCGGTGTTGATAAGAAGGATCTTTCCCTTCTGAAGGCCCCGGACAGTGATGAGATCAACAGGCTCGATCCCATGTATGTATCATATTTTGTGCCCTGGAACAGTATTTCAAATTATCACTTCGCAAAGGAACACGGCTTCCATGATCTGACCCATGAATGGGACAGAACACAGAATGCCGAGAACTTTGACCAGGTGGATACAAGGGCATATCTGGTGCATCCCTGGATGAAATATCCAAAATTCGGACACGGAGTGGCCACAGACTATGCCTCCAGGTATGTACGCTACGGGATGATGACCAGGGATGAGGCTATAAAACTGGTTAAAGAGCGGGACGGAAATCTGGATCCGAAATGTGTTGAGGATTTCTGCGAATTTCTCGGTTATTCCGAAACAGAATTCTGGGAGATCGTCAACAGCTTTTACAATGAGGACATATTCAGAAAGAACGAGCTGGGTGAATGGGTACTGAAGAACCCCATAGGTTGAGCATGCAGAGTTCCTTACAGGTGATTATGAACAGATTGAAAAATGACCTTTGCACATGTGCAGTGTTCATTTTGTTTTTGATGTCTGTTGTTGCGGGAGCGTTCGGAAAAGAACAGTTTATCCATTCTGTTCTTTTCTGGCTGTTTGAGGTACTGGTAATACTGATCCCGGGCATGTTTATCGCTTCCTTTTTTCACAGTGAGAAAATGAGGGGGCCGGAATACCTGATGCTCTCGTATGTTTCAGGCTATACGGCCTCGATCGCGCTTTATATCGTGATAATGTTCATAAGCGGTAACGATGCTTTCTTAAGGATCGTTACCTGCTTATATTCATTTGCTTTCTGCGCTCTGTGCATAAGACACAAATGCTTTGAAAGAGCCGGCAGCTTTAAGTGTGATCCTTCGGAAAGGCGGCTTCTTATCCTGATGCTTTTTTCCGTGTTTGCGGCAAAGCTTCTGATCTTTGAGCTGTCGGAGCTTCCTCCGGTTTACAGCGGACGGGCCTTTCTTCATCACGACCTTCTCTACTGGGTGGATGATGTTGTTGCCTGCAAGCACAGAATGCCTCCGATGAACATACGAAAGACACTGGATATGTACCATTACCATTACCTGGGGGCCGCTCAGATAGCCTGTATATCAAAATTTACGGGGATAAGCGCTCTTAAGGCCACGGTTGTCTATTCCTATATCCAGCCTGTGATGCTCATGGTCCTTTCGTCAGTGTCGGTGATCTGCCGGCTTTTAAGGCACGTTCCCGCCAGGGTGTTTACGGCCGTTTCGCTGTTTTTTACCACGGGAGCGGAGGTACAGACACTGGTAACCTACCGTGGACATGTGATCACGATGCCAATGACCTTTGATATCTCCTACGGCTTTCTTATGTGCGTTTTCTGGATCGTACTGGTAAAGCTTCCTGAGGAGAGGGTGTCTTTTCCGGACAGCCTGTATCCGGCCGTTTTCATTGCGGCGGCCACGGGGATAAAGGGTACCACGGGGGCGTTAGCGCTAATGTGCGTCGGGCTCCTGTATCTTTATATGCTCATAAAAAACAGGAATATAAAGGAAGCCCTGAGAAACGGATTGTTTACCCTTTTGCTCTTTGCGGGAGTGTATGCCGTGATACTGAGCGGGACCCTTGATAAGTACCTTATAAAGGAGCGTGTTAACGTTACGGCAGAGGCAGAGGATGCAAAGGAGGATGAGGAGCCTCAGACAAAGGCAGAGCCCGCGGCAAAGGACGGGGCAGCAGGCGCTGTCGATGTGATAAGATCCTATATCCAGTATTTTTTCAGGCTGAATCCGGTTATTGTGGTGCTGGCCGGTGTATCACTGCTGCTTTTACTGTTTAAGAAGCGAAGCTGCAGCTTTGAGACCGTTATAATGTGTATCCTGATACTTAC
>DNAD01000365.1 GCA_003484785.1 Lachnospiraceae bacterium | reverse complement strand
GGTTATTCACTGAATTTGACTTATAGCCCGAAACATGATAGTATAGCGTTTGGTTTTTGTTTTATTGTGATAAAGCGATAAAGCATACAGCAGTTTACTGAAACAAACGGCCGGGGAAAGGTCCGGGACACCGGGAGATCTTTATAACCGGCGGGAATAAGAGGAGAAAACGCTTATGAAAAAGAGGATAGTCAGTATATTAACAGCGATGCTTATGGCCGGGGTTCTTGCCGGATGCGCGGGGATTCCCGCAGCGTCAACGGGCACAGGGGCAGCGCCTTCGGATACCGCGCAGCAGACGGACGACGCAGGTGAGGCTCTTCCCGAAGCTGATGACGGAGTTTTTACGGTAGGCTTTGACGCAAGCTTCCCTCCTTACGGTTATCAGGACGAGAACGGAGACTATGCAGGCTTTGACCTTGACCTTGCGGCAGAGGTCGCAAAGAGGCAGGGATGGGAGATAAAGCTTCAGCCCATAGACTGGGATTCCAAGGACATGGAGCTTTCCTCGGGAACCATAGACTGCATATGGAACGGCTTTACCATGAGCGAGGAAAGGCTTGATAAGTATGAGTGGACAGAGCCCTATGTTGACAACAGCCAGGTCTTCGTAGTGGCTGCGGATTCGGGCATCGCCTCCCAGGCGGATCTTGCCGGGAAGATAGTTACCGTCCAGACGGATTCTTCCGCCCTTGAGGCTCTCGAATCCGATGATTCGAAGGAGCTTAAGGACTCCTTTGCGGAGCTTATAGTGGTTCCCGATTACAATACGGCCTTCTTAAACCTTGAATCAGGCGCTGTTGACGCGGTGGCAATGGATATCGGAGTCGCGAAGTATCAGATAGAGTCCAGAGGCGACGGCTACGTTATACTTGATGACGAGCTTATATCCGAGCAGTACGGGGTTGGCTTCCTTAAGGGCAATACCGGGCTTCGCGATACGGTCCAGAAGACCCTTGACGAAATGGCTGAGGACGGAACCTTTATGGAAACAGCCAAAAAATGGGGACTTGAGGATGCAGTGATCCTCGGAAAGTAATGCAGCGGGGTTACTATCACAGCCCAAAAGGCTGTGAATAGTAACACGGTTTCCGTTATCGGGAATGATTTGGGAGATTGAGAGATGAGTGTCGGGAAAATCATAATACAGCTTCTAAACGGTTCGGTTACGAGTATCATGATCTTTTCCCTGACACTCCTTTTTTCCCTGCCCCTGGGGCTTATAGTCGCTCTCGGGCGGCTCTCAAAGAACAGGTTGCTCAGCTCTGTCATAAAGATATACATTTCGATAATGCGGGGAACTCCCCTCATGCTGCAGCTCATGGTGGTATTCTTCGGGCCCTATTATCTTTTCGGGATAAAGATAAAGGCAAGCTACAGGTTTGCAGCCGTGATCATAGGCTTTGTCCTAAACTATGCGGCCTATTTTGCCGAGATATACAGGGGCGGGATAGAATCGATACCAAAGGGGCAGTACGAGGCGGCAAAGCTTCTGGGGTATTCCGGTTCCCAGACCTTTATAAGGATCATACTTCCCCAGGTCGTAAAGACAGTGCTTCCCTCGGTCACCAACGAGGTGATAACTCTTGTAAAGGATACTTCGCTTGCCTTTGTCATAGCGGTGCCTGAGATGTTTACCGAGGCCAAGGCCATAGCGGCCGCCCAGACCACGATGATGCCGTTCATTGTCGCGGGTCTGTTCTACTATGTGTTTAATTTTGTGGTGGCGTTTGCGATGGGACGTCTGGAAAAATCCATGAATTACTATTAAGAATGCTGTCATTGAACAGGGTTTTGTATGCCGCAGAGATTTGTTGAGATAAAACATATGAGAAAGGGCTTCGGAAAGGCCGATGTCCTTAAGGATGTCTCCATAAGCGTTGATCAGGGAGAGGTGGTTTCGATACTCGGGCCCTCCGGCTCGGGAAAGACCACTCTTTTGCGCTGCGCCACCCTCCTTGAGACCATGGATGACGGAGAGCTCATCTATATGGGAAAGAAGGCCGCTTACAGGGACGAGAGCGGAAAGTGCGTCTATGCCCCGAAGAAGGAGCTTAAGGAGATAAGCCGCTCTTTCGGCCTGGTATTTCAGAGCTTTAACCTTTTTCCTCATTTTACGGTGCTTAAAAATATTACGGATGCCCCGGTAAAGGTTTACGGGGTGCCGAAGGAGACTGCGAAGGAAAATGCCTTAAAGCTCCTTGAACGCTTTGGGCTTCTGGACAGGGCCGACCATTACCCGGGGCAGCTGTCGGGAGGACAGCAGCAGAGGGTATCGATCATAAGAGCCCTGGCCCTGGATCCCAAGGTGATGTATTTCGACGAGCCCACCTCAGCCCTGGATCCTGAGCTTACCGGTGAAGTGCTGAAGGTGATAAAGGATCTGGCAGCGGAGCACAGGACAATGATAATCGTCACTCATGAAATAGGCTTTGCAAAAGAGGTTTCCGACCGTATAGTATTTATGGAAAAAGGTCTCATAGCCCTGGAGGGCTCCCCGGAGGAGGTATTCGGATCGGGAAATGAGCGCTTTACCGAATTCACGGGGAAATACGGAAGTTAACATAACATAGAAGCGCTGACGGACAGCTATGTATCAGAGACTTTTGTAATGATGATACAGCTTATAAAACACGTTCCTGCCCGGCCTTAAGCTGGAGCGGCAACGGTGAAAGGAAGAATAATGGAAAAGAGAGAACAGCTTTACGAAGGAAAGGCCAAGAAGGTCTTTGCAACAGAGGATCCGGATGTGGTGATCGTTGATTACAAGGACGACGCCACGGCATTTAACGGAGAGAAAAAGGGAACCATAGTCGGAAAGGGCGTTATCAATAACCGGATGACGAATCATGTTTTCAGGCTGCTTGAGAAGGAGGGTGTGCCTACTCACTATATTGAGGAGCTTTCGGACAGGGAAACGGCGGTTAAGAAGGTTCAGATAGTGCCCCTGGAGGTCATCATAAGGAACATAGCTGCGGGCAGCTTTTCAAAGCGCCTGGGCGTAGAGGAGGGCACTCCCTTTAAACAGCCCACCATAGAGTTCAGCTACAAGAACGATGAGCTCGGGGATCCTCTTATCAACAGCTATTTTGCCCTCGCTCTGGAGCTTGCCACCGAAGAGGAGATCGATACAATTAAGAAATATGCCTTTAAGGTAAACGATGTCCTTAAGGCGTATTTCTTAAAGGCTGACATAGAGCTGGTGGATTTTAAGATAGAGTTCGGAAGATATAAGGGAGAGATCATCCTGGCAGATGAAATATCCCCGGATACCTGCAGGCTCTGGGATGTGCACACACATGAAAAGCTTGATAAGGATCGCTTCAGGCGGGATCTGGGAAACGTTGAGGAGGCCTACGAAGAGGTATTCAAGAGGCTTGGACTGGCATAGGAGGAGCTATGGAGAGGACCGACAGATATATAAGTCCGCTTTCGGAGCGCTACGCAAGCGAAGAAATGCAGTATATCTTTTCTCAGGACATGAAGTTTAAAACCTGGAGAAAGCTCTGGATCGCCCTTGCGGAGGCGGAGATGGAGCTGGGGCTTTCGGAGAACGGAAAGCCGGTCATAACTCCGGAAATGATAGACGAGCTTAAGGCAAATGCGGAGAACATCAATTACGAGACCGCAAGGCAGAGAGAAAAGGAAGTGCGCCACGATGTGATGAGCCACGTATATGCCTACGGAGAGCAGTGTCCGAAGGCCAGGGGCATAATACACCTGGGGGCAACCTCCTGTTATGTGGGTGATAATACGGACATAATAGTGATGACCGAGGCTCTGAAGCTTGTCCGCAGAAAGCTTCTCAACGTTATAGATGTCCTTGCGGATTTTTCGGAGAAATACAAGGCTCTTCCGACCCTTGCCTTTACCCATTTCCAGCCTGCCCAGCCTACGACGGTGGGAAAGAGGGCGAGCCTTTGGATAAATGAGTTTATGATGGATCTTGAGGATCTGGATCATGTGCTTTCCACTATGAAGCTGCTTGGCTCGAAGGGAACCACGGGCACACAGGCAAGCTTCCTTGAGCTCTTTAACGGCGACAATGAGACGGTTGAGAAGCTGGATCCCATCATAGCAGAGAAGATGGGCTTTGGGGAATGTGTTCCCGTAAGCGGCCAGACCTATTCAAGAAAGGTTGATACAAGGGTGGCCGGGGTTCTTTCGGGCATAGCCCAGAGCGCCCACAAGTTTTCCAATGACATAAGGCTTTTGCAGCATCTTAAGCAGGTGGAGGAGCCCTTTGAGAAAAGCCAGATCGGCTCTTCGGCCATGGCATATAAGAGAAATCCCATGCGCAGCGAGAGGATAGCCTCGCTGAGCCGCTATATAATAATAGACGCCTTAAACCCTGCCATTACCGCTGCCTCACAGTGGTTCGAAAGGACCCTTGACGATTCGGCAAACAAGAGGCTCAGCATTCCGGAGGCCTTCCTGGCCTGTGACGGGGTTCTGGATCTGTGCATGAACGTAGCGGACGGCCTGGTGGTCTATGAAAAGGTGATATACAAACAGCTGATGAGCGAGCTGCCGTTTATGGCTACCGAGAACATACTGATGGATGCGGTAAAGAACGGCGGTGACAGACAAAAGCTCCACGAGGAGATAAGAAGGCTGTCAATGGAGGCCGGTGCCAACGTGAAGGCAAAGGGCCTTGATAACAATCTGCTGGAACTTATCGCCGGTGATGATAAATTCAATATTTCCAGGGAGAAGCTTGAGGAACTGTCAGATCCGAAAAAATATATCGGCAGAGCCGTCGAGCAGGTGGAAGGATATCTTAAGAGGGTTGTAAGACCGGTGCTTGATGAGAACAGGGATGAGCTTGGAATGACCGCTTATATTTCTGTTTAAAGCCGGAGAGGAGGTATTATGGTAAAAGCAATAGTAGGAGCCAACTGGGGAGATGAGGGAAAAGGAAAGATCACGGATATGCTCGCTCAGGACGCCGAGATAATAGTCCGCTTTCAGGGAGGCGCCAATGCCGGTCATACGATCGTCAATGACTATGGAAAATTCGCGCTTCATACCCTTCCTTCCGGAGTTTTTTACAATCATACCACAAGCGTTATCGGAAACGGTGTGGCTCTCAACATACCCCTTCTTTTTAAGGAGCTTAAGGAGATCGAGGACAGGGGTGTACCCGCGCCGAAGCTTCTGATATCCGACAGGGCACAGATAGTTATGCCCTATCATATCGAGATGGATGCCCTTGAGGAGGAGAGGCTTGCAGGCAGATCCTTCGGCTCCACGAGGTCGGGTATAGCGCCGTTTTATTCCGATAAATATGCAAAGACAGGCTTTCAGGTAAATGAGCTTTTCTCCGATGAAAATGAACTTAAGGATAAGATACACAGGATAAGCGAGATCAAAAATGTCATGCTGGTGCATCTGTACAAAAAGCCTCCCATAGATGAGAAGGAGCTTTTTGAGACTCTTATGGGCTACAGGGATATGGTGAAGCCTTATGTCTGCGATACTGCTGCTTATCTGTATAAGGCTGTAAAGGAAGGGAAAAATGTCCTTTTGGAGGGACAGCTTGGGGCATTGAAGGATCCCGACCACGGAATATATCCGATGGTCACCTCCTCCTCCACTCTTGCGGCCTACGGTGCCATCGGGGCAGGCATACCTCCCTATGAGATAAAGCAGGTGGTAACGGTCAGCAAGGCCTATTCCTCCGCAGTAGGAGCCGGAGCCTTTGTGTCCGAGATCTTCGGAGATGAGGCAGAGGAGCTTCGCAGAAGAGGCGGAGACGGCGGAGAATACGGGGCGACCACCGGGAGGCCGAGAAGGGTCGGATGGTTCGACTGCGTTGCTTCGCGTTACGGAATGCGGCTTCAGGGAACGACAGAGGTTGCATTTACCGTGTTGGATGTGTTAGGATATCTGGATGAGATACCTGTCTGTACAGGGTATGAGATCGATAAAGAGGTAACAGAGGATTTCCCGGTAACCTCGAGGCTCGAAAGGGCAAAGCCCGTGCTTGAAAAGCTTCCGGGCTGGAAATGCAGCATAAGAGGAATAAGAGAATACGGGGACCTTCCGGATAACTGCCGCAGGTATATCGAGTTTATCGAGGAAAAGACAGGCTTCCCCATCACCATGATCTCAAACGGACCGGGAAGAGAGGATATTATTTACAGGTAGACGATCTGATATGGCGATAAAAAACATTATTTTTGACATAGGAAACGTTCTGCTGGCATTTTGCTGGGAAAAGCACTTCACAAGCCTCGGGATCAGGGGAGAGATCTTTGACAGGGTTGCTCAGGCTACCGTCAGGGATCAGCTCTGGAATGAGATGGACAAAGGAGTAATGCCCTACGAGGAGATCCTTAAGGGATTTATCAGAAATGATCCGGAGGTGGAGACTGAGATAAGGCTTATGCTAAGGGATCTGAACGGGATAGTCGAAAGCTATCCCTATACCGAGCCCTGGCTTAAGCAGCTTAAGAAGAGCGGCTACAATGTATACGCTCTCTCCAATTTTTCCGAAAAGTGCTTTAATGAGAGCGGAGAAAAAATGGATTTTCTTAAGCTTATGGACGGCGCCGTCATATCCTTCCGGGATAAGCTTATCAAGCCGGATCACGCCATTTACAGGCTGCTGCTTGACCGGTATTGTCTTAAGAGCGAAGAATGCATTTTCATGGACGATACTCCGGCCAATGTGCAGGCCGCGGTGGAATGCGGGATGCACTCCTTTGTATTCCGGTCTAAGGATCAGGCTGTAAAGGAGCTGGTGAGCCTGGGGATCGAGACCTATTGAGATTCTACCCATAAAACATGAAAAACACCGATGAGGGGCAGATGTGTTAAACATCTGCCCCTTTTTCCCCCCCAAAAAAAGGAAATCGCTCTTTTATACGGAATATTATAGACGAGGGAGGATACAAGGTATTCCCGTAATGATGAAAGGCTTATGATCATGACTGTCAGAGAGATGGTTGAAAACAGAGAAGAGGAATATTTAAGCCCCTTTGCGACTCTGAGCAAGAGCTCCAGAGGACGGGATGTCTGGGAGGAGGAATGTGATATCAGGCCTGTTTTTCAGAGGGACAGGGACAGAATACTGCATTCCCGTTCCTTCAGGCGCTTAAAGGACAAGACCCAGGTATTCCTGACCCCGGAAGGGGATCATTACAGAACCAGGCTTACCCATACTCTTGAGGTGTCACAGAATGCGCGGACGGTAGCCAAGGCGCTGAGGCTTAATGAGGATCTTACGGAGGCCATCGCCCTGGGACACGATCTGGGACATACACCCTTCGGACATGCGGGGGAGAGGGCTCTTGACCGGTGCTGCGCGGAAGGCTTCCGCCATAACGAACAGAGCCTGAGGGTGGTGGAATTCCTTGAAAAGGACGGCAAGGGCCTCAATCTTACCTGGGAGGTAAGGGACGGGATACTGAACCACCAGACCTCGAGGATGCCGGCAACGCTGGAGGGACGTGTCGTCAGATTGTCCGACAAGATCGCATATATCCATCATGATATGGATGATGCAATAAGGGCAAAGGTATTAAGCGACAGCGATGTTCCCAAAGAGATAGGTGATGTGCTGGGCTATCATACCAAAGAGCGCCTTGATCATCTTATTCATAACATCATCGCTACCAGTCTTGACAAGGATGATATACTTATGGAGCCCTATGTGGAGAAGGCGATGCTTCAGATGCGCGCTTTCATGTTTAAGAATGTATATCAGAACCCTGTGGTAAAGGCAGAGGAATCAAAAGCCGAATCTTTGGTCAAGACCCTGTATGAATATTATGTCAAAAACAAGGACAGGCTGCCTGATGAATATAAACGGCTGATGGACAGGGGAGAGAGCATAGAGCGGGTTACATGCGATTTTATCGCATCCATGACGGATCATTTCGCCATAGCCACTTACGAGGAACTCTACATCCCCAAGTCCTGGCATGGCTGACAAAACGGAGGAAGAAAGTGCCTTTTTATTCTGACGAGATAATAGAGCAGGTAAGGCAGAGTACGGATATAGTACAGCTGATATCCGGTTTCGTAAACCTCAAACGCAAAGGCAGCAATTACTTCGGGCTCTGTCCTTTTCATAACGAGAAGACAGGCTCGTTTTCCGTATCGGAAAATAAGCAGATGTATTACTGCTTCGG
>DNAD01000232.1 GCA_003484785.1 Lachnospiraceae bacterium | reverse complement strand
GAGCTCAGGTGTATCGCCCCTCTTTACTTCCACCGCCCTCTGCATGATAATGGGCCCGGTATCGCATCCCGCATCTACGAAATGAACCGTGGCTCCCGTAACCTTAACGCCCCTTTGAAGTGCCATCTCGTGTACCTTCAGTCCATAGCATCCCTTACCGCAGAAGGAAGGTATCAGGCTTGGATGGACATTGATCATCCTTCCCTCAAAGCTTTTGACAAAACCCTCCGAAAGCACCACCAGAAATCCTGCCAGTACCACAAGCTCTGCGCCGGCATCGGAAAGTGCCTGCGACATGGCCTGCTCATAGCTGCTCCTGTCCTCAAAGTCTCCCGGAGATATACATAGAGCTTTTATTCCGTTTTCACCGGCTCTTGTCAGGGCATAAGCATCCTTCCTGTTTGAGATCACCACAGAGATCTGTGCGTCCCTTATTCTCCCGGATGTAATGCCGTCTATTATCGCCTGCAGATTTGTTCCCCCTCCGGAAACCAGTACTCCAAGCCTCAGCATATGCTCACACCCTTTTCTCCGCTTTCCGCGTATCCGACTATGAAAGCCTCTTCTCCCGCTGCTTTTACGGCCTCTACGGTCTTTTGGGCATCCTCTCCGGCAACCGCAAGCATCATGCCTATGCCCATGTTATAGGTATTGTACATCATTTTCTCTTCGATCTTTCCTCTTTCCCTGATAAGCCTGAAGATCACAGGAACATCGTAGGAGTCCTTTTTAATGACCGCCCTTATCCCATCCGGAAGCATCCTGGGGATATTCTCATAAAAACCTCCCCCTGTAATGTGACTGCATCCCTTTATTCTGACGCCGGCCTCTCTTACCCCCTTCAACGCCTTCACATAGATCTTTGTAGGGGTCAGAAGAGCTTCTCCGAGAGACGCTGAAAGCTCCGGAACATATGATGACAGCTCATCCCTGTCCATCTTAAATATCTTTCTTATCAGGGAATACCCGTTGCTGTGAACACCGCTTGAAGCTATGCCGACTATCGTATCTCCGGCTTTGATCGAAGTCCCTGTTATCAGCTCCTTTCGATCCACTATCCCCGTTGCAAAGCCCGCAAGATCGTACTCATCCTCCGGATAGAAGCCCGGCATCTCCGCGGTCTCACCGCCGATAAGGGCGGCCCCGGCCTGCCTGCAGCCCTCCGCTACGCCCTTTACTATGGAAGCTATCTTTTCGGGATCATTCTTTCCGCAGGCAATATAGTCAAGGAAGAACAGAGGCTCTCCCCCGGCGCAGGCTATATCGTTTACGCACATCGCCACGCAGTCTATGCCAACGGTATCATGTTTGTCCATCAGGAAGGCAAGCTTGAGCTTTGTGCCCACCCCGTCGGTGCCCGATACCAGTGTCGGCTCCTCCATGGACATATAGCTTTTCAGCGAAAAGGCACCGGAAAAGCCTCCCAGACCTCCTAAAACCTCCGGACGCAGCGTACTCTTCACATGCTCCTTCATGAGCTCAACAGCCTTATAACCGGCCTCAATATCTACTCCAGCACTTTTGTAATCCATATAATATCTCCTGTTATTTTCTGTTCTGCTCCTCAAGATAGGCTTTGTAACCTGTTTCCTGAAGTCTCTCATCCTTCTTTGCCACACCCTCCTTAAGCTCTGCGCTGTACTCCTTCAGCGCTTTTAAAAGCTTCTCGTCGGATATCGCAAGCATCTTTACCGCCAGCAGTCCGGCATTGGCTCCCCCGTCTATGGCTACCGTGGCGGTGGGGATCCCTGACGGCATCTGTACTATCGAATACAGGGAATCCTTTCCTCCCAAAGCCTTTGTATACATCGGTATCCCTATGACCGGAAGGGGAAAGAGCGCCGCAAACATCCCGGGCAGGTGGGCGGCCATGCCGGCTCCCGCTATTATCACCCTGTAGCCGTTCTTTTCAGCGTTTACAGCGCAGTCATAGAACACATCCGGTTCCCTGTGGGCGGAGATCACCCTCATATCGTATCCCACCCCGAAGCGATCCAGGATCTGTGCCGCCTTTGCCATCACCGGCATGTCGGAATCGCTTCCCATTACAATCAATACCTCGGCCATTTTTCAGCTCTCCTTTTTTATATCATATGTTATATTATTATGCTCAATAAATATCCGTGTTCAGTGTTATTATTATAATGAATGACAAAGTAAAAAGATACTTTTCCGTTTGCTTTAATATGAGGGTCAGGACCTGAGGAGCGGTTCGTTCAGCTCCCCGGTGCCTTCAAGAACGAACAGCCCGTCCTCTATCAGAGCTGTGCTCTCTCCGTCCTTTCCCAGAGCATATATACCCATTAACTCATCGTAAGGTATCGTGATGTCTGTATGGCAATAGAAATATGCCTTATCCGGATCGCTTTCCCGCCTGTCGGAATAATCATTCGATCTGGCGACTATTTCCTTCCCGTCCGGATTATACACCCTTACCTCCTCTTCCCGGGCATAGCAGGTATCACCCACCGCAAAATGGGGCCCCGTCTTCTCCCCGATAAGGACAGGCAGCTTCCCTCCGATGTCATGATCTCTGGACATCCTGTAGGCAGTGGTATTGGTGCCTATGGCAAACTCTCCCAGCGGAAGGGTATCGTGATGATACAGGAGGTTTTCCCTGATGAACCTTGAGTTTTCCGCGGGATCCTCGAAATTACCGCAGGAATAGGTCTCTATGACTCCGTCTTTGAAGGTAAGCCTCAGATCAATGTATTTCAGACCGTTTAAATATACCTCCTTTACGTGCAGAAGCCCGTTGGTCCCCTTAAGCCGGGGCGTTGTAAACACCTCGCCCACCGGAATGTTTACATCCGCGACACAGTTTTCAAAGATCGTTTCCTTCCCGGGATCCGACAGCTTATAAAGCTCTACCGTAAGGTCGGTCTCGTTTCCGTTCTTTCCAAGCACATGAACCCGTTGTGCTTTATCCAGGGTATCTATCAGCTTCTGCTGGATCATTTCATAACGCTTGTAATCCAGAGTGTTCAGCTTTACCGTTTCTTTAAATATCTCTTCAAAGTCTTTACCGATCTCAGGCATCGGATATGAAATGATGGTAAAGCTTCTTTCCTTTCCGATGATATACTCGTTCGCAAGCCTTCCCGCCTTGTCCTTATAGGAGACCACCAGCTTTCTCCCGCTCTCCGAGAAGCTTATGGCATATTCGGAAGGCTTCGGTGTAAACGGGTCAGCTCCGAAGGTCTCTACTACTGCGGGGCCGGCATGCCCGTTGGCAAGAGTTTTATTCTCTTCATACACGGCTTTCAGGATATCCAGTCTTCTCCTGATATACTCCCTGTCGAAGAACAGGGCCCTGTCATCCCTGTGGTCATATTCATACTGACGGTTAGCCACAGCCCCCGAATATCCCGTATCCTCTCTTCCGTTCTGGTTTGTCGTCGATGCAAAGACCGGAGCCCTGTATATGACCGGCTTCAGCCCCATCTCATCAAACTGCCTGACCGCTTCCCTTATCATGCGTTCAAACCCCAGATGATACCTTATATTTACCGTAAGCTTCTTTTCAAGAGGCTTTCCCGCCTTTACAAAGCCTATCCTGTAGCCTTCGGTATAGGTTCGTGCCATTGCCTTTATGCTGTCTTCGGGAAGACCGCTTAAAAAGGCCGACATCTTAAGCTCATCCTCCGAGATATATTCACCGAAGCTGTACAGGTAAGCAGTATCATCCAGATCGGAATTCATAATTATATCTGCCGCAAAGTCTCTTTTCGGATCAAGCTTTTCAGAG
>DNAD01000281.1 GCA_003484785.1 Lachnospiraceae bacterium | reverse complement strand
TCAAGGGGGATGTTGTTAACTCCTGCCCCCGCCCTGGCAACGGCCAGAAGGTTTTCACCAAGCTCCATCTCATGCATTGAAGCCGAACGTACCAGAAGCCCCTGTGCTTCGCTGACATTCTCCGTTTTCTCAAACTCCGGGCCGAATTTTAAAATTCCCTCTTTGGAAATCGGATTCAGACAAGCATACTTAAACATATCATTTCTCCTTATTTATTCTTTTCTTCAAATGTCTTCATAAAATCAACCAGAGCCTTAACGCCCTCGAGCGGCATTGCGTTGTAGATCGAAGCCCTCATGCCTCCCACCGTTCTGTGCCCCTTAAGGCTCACAAGCCCGGCCGCGGCGGCTTCTTTTACAAATCTGGCATCCAGCTCCTCGTTCCCTGTTACAAAAGGCACATTCATCAAAGACCTGGAGTCCTTTTCCACCGTTCCCTTAAACAGCTGAGAGTTGTCAAGGAAATCATATAATATCGCGGCTTTTTTTTCATTTCTTTCCTTCATTGCAGAAAGCCCGCCCAGCTTCTCGATCCACTTGAATACCTTGCCGCAGATATAGATCCCGTATGCCGGAGGAGTATTGTAAAGTGACCCGGCATCGGCGTGGGTCTTATACTTAAGCATCGTGGGAGTCTGCGGCAGAACGTCCTCCGTTATAAGATCCTCCCTGATTATTACGATCACGACACCGGCAGGCCCTATATTCTTCTGGACCCCTCCGTAGATCACCCCGTACTTTGTGACATCAACGGGTTCCGACAAAAAGCAGGAGGAAACATCCGCCACAAGGGTCTTACCTTTGGTATTTGGCAGAGTCTTATATTTCGTTCCGTATATAGTATTGTTCTCGCAGATATAAACATAATCCGCCTTATCGGATATCGGAAGATCCGAACAGTCGGGGATATAGGAAAAGGTTTTGTCCTCACTGCTTGCGACCGCATTGGCCTCTCCGAAAAGCTTTGCCTCCTGCCAGGCCTTCTTTGCCCACTGGCCGGTTATGATGTAATCCGCCACCCTGTTCTTCATAAGGTTCATGGGGATCATGGCAAACTGCTGGCTGGCCCCGCCCTGCAAAAACAAAACCTTATAGTTATCGGGAATGCCCATCAGGCTCCTCAGATCCTTTTCGGCCTCCTTTATGATATCATCAAAGGTTTTGGAGCGATGGCTCATCTCCATAACCGACATTCCGCTTCCGCGATAGTCAAGCATCTCAGCCTGCGCTTCCTTTAAGACCTCCTCAGGCAGGACAGCGGGCCCCGCCGAAAAGTTGTACACTCTGCTCATCTCTTCCCTCCTCAGTATTCCCGGGTTTTGTCCCGGATAATTAATCCTTCATAGGATAACACACTTTAATTTAATACTCAATCCTTAGGAACTGTCCCGAATTAATTTCGGGACAGTTCCTTACTGCCGAAACGCACGTCCATGTATGCGATGATCTCGTCAACGCACCTGTCAAAGCCGAGCTTTGAGCTGTCGAGGCAGAGATCATAGTTCCTTGCATCGTACCAGACGCTTCCAGTATAAAATTTATGATACTCTTCCTTCTGTTTGTTGATCCTGTTAACGTAATCCTCCAGCTCCTTTCCGGACATTCCCAGCTTTTCGGAGGCTTTCTCATAACAGAAATCAAGAGGAGCATGTATCAGCACCGAAAGCACATTGTCATAGTCCTTCAGGACGAATTCCGCGCATCTTCCGACTATGACGCAGCTCTCCGTCTCGGCGAGCTTCTTTATGATCTTTGCCTGGAAATTAAAAAGATTCCGGTTTGAGGTGAAATCTTTGGATTCCGGAGGGATGATCTCCCCGTTATAGACGCTTTTTGCGACCTTAAAGATATGCGAATTCTTAACCTTCTCATCGGCATTTACGAACAATGCCTCGTTGATCCCCGAATCCTCCGAGGCAAGCTTAACAAGATCCTTATCATAGAAGGGAATGTTAAGCCGCTGTGAGAGCATCCCGGCCACTGTCCTTCCGCCGCTTCCGTACATACGTGAAATTGTGATAACAACATTATCCGTTCCCACCTTATTACCTCCTGTGACTTATTGCGCCACTCTGCATTTTCCGGTGCGCTTTCGGTACCTGACCCGGGACCGGTCTGCAGGCTGACTTAATGATTGCCTTTGCGCCTTACCTGTCAGGCCTCCCCAAGATAAGCCTTCTTTATCTGCTCGTTATCAAGCAGCTCTGAAGCCTTCCCCTCAAGCACGATATTTCCCGTCTCGAGCACATAGCCGCGGTCCGATATGGACAGAGCCTTTTTCGCGTTCTGCTCCACCAGAAGGACCGTTGTGCCGTCGGCCTTTACCTTCTCTATGATATCGAATATCTCATTTACCAGTATGGGTGAAAGTCCCATGGAGGGTTCATCCATAAGGATGATCCTGGGATTGCTCATAAGCGCTCTGCCCATGGCCAGCATCTGCTGTTCTCCGCCCGAAAGAGTTCCCGAAAGCTGGTTCTGACGCTCTTTAAGCCTTGGAAACCGTGAGAACACCATTTCAAGGTTCTTCTCCACCTCTGTTCTGTCGTTTCTTGTATAAGCCCCCATTTTAAGATTCTGAAGGACCGAGAGATTGGAAAATACCCTTCGTCCCTCGGGAACATGAGCCATCCCCATCGTAACTATCCTGTGAGCCGGCACCCTGGTGATGTCAACTCCGTTAAACATGATGGAACCGGAGGCAGCAGGCAGGAGGCCGGTGATAGTATGAAGAGCTGTTGTCTTTCCGGCTCCGTTTGCCCCTATCAGAGCGATGACCTCACCCTCATCGACCTTAAAGCTGATCCCCTTAAGGGCCCTGATCATACCGTAGTTTACTTCCAGATTCTGTATTTCCAGCATCATAAAATATATTCTCCGTTATTTCTTATCATCCCAGATAGGCCGCGATAACCTCCGGGTCATTAAGGACATCCGCAGTCCTGCCCTGGCTTAAGATCGAGCCGAAATTAAGCACGGTAAGCTCCTCACAGATCCCCGATACCAGCTTCATATCATGTTCGATGAGCAGTATCGTCATATCAAAATTATCTCTTACGAACCGGATGGTATCCATAAGCTCACCGGTTTCATTGGGATTCATTCCGGCCGCGGGCTCGTCGAGCAGCAAAAGCTTCGGCTCCGTAGCCAGTGCCCTTGCGATCTCCAGCTTTCTCTGTTTACCGTAGGGCAGGTTCTTGGCGAAGGACTCGCTCTCACTGTCCAGGTCAAAGACCTTCAAAAGCTCCATGGCCCTTTCGTTCATTTCCTTCTCTACCCTGAAATAGGAAGGCAGACGCAGTATCCCCGTCAGCGTGGAATACTCATAATGATTATGTAAACCGACCTTAACGTTATCCAACACCGAAAGATCCTTGAAAAGACGGATATTCTGGAAGGTTCTGGCGATTCCGGCCTTGTTTATCTCCACAGTAGTCATTCCGGTTATATTCTTGCCGTCCAGCATTATCCTGCCCTCATCGGGCTTGTATACCCCGGTAAGGAGATTGAAGACCGTGGTCTTTCCCGCGCCGTTCGGACCTATCAGACCGTACAGTGCACCCTTTTTTATCTCAACGCTGAAGTCGTCCACCGCCCTGAGCCCTCCGAAGGATATGCTCAGAGAGTTTACGGATAGTAAGGCTGACATATCATATCCCCCCTTTATTGCCAGGAATCGCTCTGTTTTCCTGTCTTCTTGCCAGATAAGCCCTTAACCCGTACTTCTCACGGAAGGCTATCGCGGCAGGCGCCCAGTTTATAAGCATGATAGCTATCAGCACGATCGAGTAGATCAGCA
>DNAD01000226.1 GCA_003484785.1 Lachnospiraceae bacterium | reverse complement strand
TAACGGCAGCGTACAGTTCATCCCCCGGTCAGTTCTTGAAGGAATGGATCGGCGCCGGGATCCTGCCCCCTCTTTTTATGAATTCCTCGCAGGAAAAATTATTTACCCTCATAACCGGAGCATGTCCCAGAAGGCCGCCGAATTCCACCTTGTCACCGACCTTCTTTCCCCAGGCCGGTATGATCCTCACTGCCGTAGTCTTCTGATTTATCATGCCTATGGCCATTTCATCGGCTATGATCCCGGATATGGTATACTCGCTTGTATCGCCCTCGACCACTATCATGTCAAGGCCCACCGAGCACACACAGGTCATGGCCTCAAGCTTTTCCAGGCTAAGACAGCCTGCGTTAACGGAATCGACCATTCCCTGATCCTCGCTCACCGGGATAAAGGCACCGCTCAGCCCTCCCACATAGGAGGAAGCCATCACTCCGCCCTTCTTGACCTGATCGTTTAACAGCGCAAGCGCCGCCGTCGTACCCGGTGCGCCGGCATATTCAAGCCCCATCTCAGTAAGGATATCCGCCACGCTGTCACCTATGGCAGGCGTCGGCGCAAGAGAGAGATCCACTATCCCAAACGGGATCCCCATACGCTCCGAAGCCTCCTTTGCCACCAGCTGACCCACTCTGGTCACCTTAAAGGCCGTCTTTTTGATGGTCTCGCAGAGCACCTCAAAGCTCTCCCCATGTATTCCCGAAAGAGCGGTCTTTACCACTCCGGGGCCGCTGACCCCGACATTTATAACCAGGTCACCCTCTGTAACCCCGTGAAAAGCCCCTGCCATGAAGGGGTTGTCGTCGGGAGCGTTGCAAAAGACCACCAGCTTTGCGCAGCCCAGCGAGCAGCTGTCCTTTGTACGCAGGGCAGTCTCCTTTACTATCCTTCCCATGAGCCTTACGGCATCCATATCTATTCCGGTCTTTGAAGAGCCCACGTTCACGGAGCTGCAGACCACATCTGTTTCCGAAAGCGCCTGCGGGATCGAGTTTATCAGATCGATGTCTGATTTAGTCATACCCTTGGATACAAGGGCGGAATAGCCTCCGATGAAGTTTACCCCCACAGTCTTACCCGCTTCGTTTAGCACGGTGGCCAGGGAGGCAAAATCCTCCGCGCTTTTGCAGGCCGAAGCCCCTATCAGGGCGACAGGAGTCACCGAAATCCGTTTATTGACTATGGGTATACCGAAATCCCTCTCTATCTCTTTTCCTGTGGCTACCAGCTTTTCCGCCTTTTTTGTGATCTTGTCATATATGTTTTTCTTAAGAGTCTCAAGATCGTCCGAGATACAGTTTAAGAGACTGATTCCCAGAGTAATGGTCCGGACGTCCAGATTCTCCTTTTCTATCATTTTGTTGGTCTCACTGACCTCACGTATATTGATCATTGTTTTTCCCTTTATATATCAGAGACGTTACCATTCACGGGCAATTTATATTCTATGCATACTGTCGAATATTTCTTCCTTCTGGCAGTGGATGACCACGCCTATCTCTTCTCCCACCCCCTCAAGCTCCGAGGAGATGTCGGCAAAAGGCTTTGTGGCATCATTCATGTCCACCACCATCATCATGTTAAAAAAGCCCTGCACTATGGTCTGTGAGATATCCAGAATGTTGACCCTGTTATTGGCAAGGTAGGTACAGACCTTGGCGATTATCCCTACAGCATCCTTACCCACTACGGTTATTATTGTTTTACTCATAATGATCTCCTGTGTATTTTTTATAATCATTCACGGGTAACCTTTTTCAAACTGCAATAAGCTCGGATCTCTCCGATCTGCCCGCGACCCTGATATCAAAATCCTCCGGCCTGTATTCGCAGCTGTCCATCAGTATCTCCAGCCTTACGGTTTCGTACGCAAGCTCGGGAAGATTGTTCTCCTGGCTCAGGTGTCCTAACAGGATCTGTCTCATATTATCGTGAAGCAGTTTACATAACAACTGCCCGCTGGCCTCATTGGACAGATGTCCTTTTTCTCCCAGTATCCTCTGCTTAAGAGCATAGGGATACCTTTTGCCCACCTGAAGCATATTGACATCATGGTTGGCCTCGATCAGTATGGCTTCCACCATTTTAAAGCTTTCCACGATATAGTCATTGTAAATGCCCAGATCGGTGAGTACTCCCACCGAGCGCTGCCCCGCCTCCATTCTGTAGGCCACCGGCTCTGCGGCATCGTGGGATATCCGGATCGGGTTTACATAAATGTCATTTATCGTAAACCTCTCATTCGCCCGGATCTCATTAAAAAGCTCCTCAGGGATCTCCCCGAGAGTGCTGATCTTTCTTATGGCATCAATGGTTCCACTGGTAGCATATATCGGTATCCCCAGTTTTCTGGAGATAACACCGAGCCCCGCTATGTGGTCCGAATGCTCGTGAGTAATAAGTATCCCGTCAATTTCGGAGGTCTTAAGCCCCAGGGAATTTAACCCTTCCTCGATACGCTTTCCGCTGATGCCCACATCCACTAAAAGATTGGTCGAGCCGGAGCTGACATAAATACAATTACCGCTGCTCCCGCTCGCAATACTGCAAAGTTCCATTTTTCTCTCCCCTCACCCT
>DNAD01000043.1 GCA_003484785.1 Lachnospiraceae bacterium | reverse complement strand
TCTACCGGACGCATGGAAAATCGAAGTTATTGTTCAGCCACGCACTTGCTGCGTGGCTGCGGGCATGGCAGGATCACCTTTTCATCCGAACGGCAGCTGTCCTCACCTGGCCTTCGGAGAGTTTCCATAGACGTACATTTTATCAAAGATGGTATTCAGCTCCCACCAGGAGGTGCCCCGGAATCCGGTTGCCAGATCGCCGTCAAGCCTGCGGACACTCTGGTTGATGTCATAGGAGGTTTTACCGGCGATCCCTACCAGATTGCCCTTACTGTTTTTTTCATACCTGTAGTTTCTGACATTATGGGTATCCCTCACCAGCAGATACCAGCGTCCGTTTTTAAGCTGTGCATCCAGTATATCCATCGCATGTCCGAATACCCCGAAATGTATTCCCTCTTTTCTTTTTCCGGCGGCTCTGACATCGTGGAGAAAGATCATTTCCTCGGGAGTATAACGATCGTCAGGATTGTACTCGGTCATAGTCTTGTTTTGTGTCCTGGCAAATTCAGCAAGTAGTTTTCTTCCGTTCTTCTGCTGTTCTGCATTTCCTGCGAATTTCACCGGCCTGTACCAGGTATCCTTTTTACTGAACTGCGAAATGATATCCTGAGCAGAGAGGCCTTTTTCGAAGCATTCGTACAGAGAACCGATAACTGAGGAAGGATCAATGAGATCCGTGCCGTCACCGATATCCGGTGCCTCGCTGTGAAGATTGTTTTTAACCCGTTCCGCTGCGGTCTGCGGGTCAGTAACAAATATTTCAAAGAATTTTTTTTGTACGTCGGACAGATCCTCGGGAGATACGCCGGGGATATTCTTTATAATATCGTTTGATATCATAGCCATTTGCTCATAAAGGAGACTATTGTATTCCGAGATCTTCGTCCGGACGATCTCGAGAACCCGGTTTTCCCATGCATCCGGCTCTTCACCCTGCTCATGCCCGAGCAGTTTTATCTCTTTCCAGATGTCGGAGTGAAGAACAGGATGTACTCCGCTCAACATGCTGCGCATCCGGTATTCTTCCACGGCGTCTTCCGTAAAGAGCGAATCCTTATGCTCAGGCTTGTCGTGAGACCAGCAGTCTTTATTTCCCGTAAGGTGCATCAGAATTTTCGGAGGCAATCCGCCGGAGATCTCGGTGATAAAATTCCTCAGCTCGCCCGTAACGGGATCTACCTGCAGGGTCTTATGCTGGGCACCTGTGGACGCATACGCCTTTTCCAAAAGCTGTACCCACATACAGTCGAAGGAGACAGTGTTCAGATCATAATCCTTTCTTACCTTGATATAGACCGGCCGCAGTGTTACCTCCGGGAGCATTAAGTCCTCATCCGTGTCCACTCTCCGGTTATTCTCGTCATAGCCCATATAAAGCCTTACAAGTACATTTCCGTCGCCGATATCATAAAACATGTTCATGACCCCTTCGGGGTTACTCTGAACAAAGGCAGTAACCGCCGACATGAAGTAGCAGTCCCCAACATTGCCCTGCTTGATGTCATTCAGATTGGGCCTGTGCGTAAAGAGCGGGATATCCTTCACATTGCTTTCGGTCAGATCATTTTCGGAATACATAGTATGGATGGCAGGCTGCTCTATGGCAGCTGCGAACTCGGCATCCGTAATATGGTTTGGATTATCCTTATCCCTGAGCTTCCCCCGTCCAAGGGTATATATCTCCTCCATGATATCAAGCATCCCCTTTGTGACAGTATCCGTAAAACTTATGTTCTTCATTTTCCGGAAGGCACGGTTCATATCCTTCCGGAATTTATCCAGAAAGGCCATTTCCATTTCGGTTGTATCGGTCGTTACGATATATTTGATCTTTACATAGTGCTCCATGGCCGTAAGAGCGGTTTTAAGCTCATCGGGATAATCATTTTCATGTCCCGCAAGAGCCTCTTTGATATCACCTATCTTTGCCTTCAGAGCGTCCTTGCTGCTGTCCTCATAATATTTTGTGATGTCGATGTCGGGAACGTCCTCATCCCCTTTATGAAGCAGGAGAGGAGTACCGTCCTGATGGCCGGTGATCTCGGCTGGAAGCTGCTGCAGCCTCTGAACTGCTTCGTTATACTTTGCTTCTCCGTGCTCAAGTTCCCTGTCAGATCCGTGTTTTTTATTCAGATTATTGTAATAGGCACCGGCCACGCACAAGATCAGACCTCTTCCGCCTTCTCCCTTTGAAGTGACGGCCCAGTCATACTGGCAGGTGTAGTGTCTCGCTTCCGCCTTCAGATCCTGGAAATCAAATTGCTTTTTCTCCGCTTCGGCCCGAAGCCTGGTCATGGCATCCGCAGTATCATCATTTCCGGATTCCTTAAGTCTTTTCGCCTCGGCCTTGAGGCTCTTATCGTTTTTATTGTTTTTCAGGGCAGCGTTTACATTAAGCAGGCGCTTTGCCTTCCAGAGCGAAACAGCCTTTTTGGAAAGGATATCAAGAACACCGGAAACCTCCGTATCCTTACATTCCTTCGATAAAGCACAGATCTGATCCCTGTTAAGGTAGATGCTGTAATCGGTAAACTTATCGGCGGTAAGGTCAGAGATCAGCTCCTTTGCTTTGGATACGGGATCCTTTTTTTCTGCCTTGTTTTCGCCATTTTCCTCTGCGTATACGGCATTTTCGGGTGATTCTTCGGGCTTTAAGACATAGCGGGAGCTTCTGAGAGCCTTTAAAGCCTGCATTTTATCATTATACTCAGCAAGATCCTGACTATATCTTTCCCTGCAGACGTTGATCTGTTCCTGACTGACCGCGGCATCCAGAGCTCCGCCGCGGGTAAGGCGTCCGATGCTGAGCAGATCCTGCTCCATACGCTTAAGGCAGGAGAGCATATCGACAGAAGCATCGGCTAAACCTATCTGAAAATCGGACTGCTCCATGTAATAGGTGTTTTTGCTGTCCCTGCGCATCTTGCCGGTCTGTTCAAGCACCTCGCGCTGATCCATGATCTCGGGCAGAAGAGCAAGATCCTTATCGGGATCGCCTGTCAGCTTACAGGCAGTCAGATTACGGGCATGACCGATCACTCCCAGACTTCCGCTTATATTGACATGCCTTTCTCTCAGGATGAAATCATCCATGCGGGCGGCCAGCCCTCTTTTCTCCAGCTCCTCGCGGCGCTTCCTGAGCCTGTCCTGAAGAGACAGCCTCTCCTTGCTTACGCCGTCTCTTCTCAGCGCTGCCATAAGGCCTTTAAGGGTCCCGTTTTTGTAATAATCCTCTGCTCTGTTTAAGAAGATTCCCAGTCCCCCGTTATACTGCCAGATCATTTCGGCGAGATTTCGCTGCTCGGCAGTCATCTTTCCGCTAAGGTCGGTGCCGATCTCCCTGTTTTCATGGGTTCTGTAATAGCTGTCGGTCATAACCAGCTTTTTGAGCCTGTACTGCGTCACCACGGTATTTGCTTTTCCGTAATACTTCTCGAAGGAGATCCTGAGGTTCTCCGGAAGCTCTGCGTAAGCGGCCGAAGAGGTGGTGACAAGGTACTGTATCCCGCTGAAGCGTTCACTGAGCTTTTCAAGTATTTCCGCGTTCTCCGCCGTTTTCCCGTCCGATCTGAGATCCAGATGGTCCAGATCAAGGGACATAAATTCTCTGATACACGCCTGCAGGACAAGTCCTTTGTCACCCTGAACATAGGATCTTAAAAGGGCCGTATTGGCTCTGGTGCTGCCGCCCATGTAAGCGGAAAGGGCGATGAGGGCGGGAGAGGAGGCTCTGTAGTTGTAGCCGCCCTTTCTGACGGCATTAGCGGCCCGCTCCCGCATCTTCTTCTGGCGTACTTCTTCCTGCTTTTCAATGGCAACGGCATTTGTGTTTTTCTGCCAAAGCTGGGTTCCCTTTTTAGTGATCTGCTTTTTCCGCTCTTCCCTTGAATAGACATCTTTACAGGTCTTAGAATAAGCACCCAGACTTTCGGCCTGCATATGGGCGGTATTTACCTCACCTCTGATCCCCTGGAGATAATCGGACATGATCTTCTTTTTCTGATCGGCATCCTCTGCAGAGCGCATGGCGTCTGTGGTGACCTGCCATGCCTGGGCGTGGTTTACATACTGCTGTGAGCCGTCATCGTTGTTTCTTATTGTATAATTGTCGTCAGGCATAATATATCCTTTCCGCAAAACAGCATATTTTTTATGTATTTATACGTTATTTTCCCCGATTTGGCAACAGGTCAATAAACCCTCCGTTAA
>DNAD01000174.1:3457-3805 GCA_003484785.1 Lachnospiraceae bacterium | reverse complement strand
AAAGCACTATTATAAGGAAATTCACCGGAATGGATTGTCAGGAGAGCTGTAATTGTATTCCTCTTTTTATTGAAGATAAGCTGACGGGAGATGAGCTTTCAGCTTTTCTTCTGCATGTAAAAAGCTGCAAGAGCTGTTATGAGGAGATGGAGACCAACTATCTTCTGAAAGAAGCCTTAAGCAGGCTCGAGCAGGGAGAGTCCTTCAATATACACGCGGAGCTTTTAAAAAAATTCAGGATATATGAAAAGCTTTCCGGTTTACATAATGCCGCCCAGCTTACGAGACGGGTTATCCTCCTGATCTCGGCCTTTGCGGTTGGGATATGTATGCTGAGCCTGTATATAT
>DNAD01000174.1:0-3358 GCA_003484785.1 Lachnospiraceae bacterium | reverse complement strand
GATCCGGAGAATAACTTTTGACGGGCAGATCGTATACAGTGAATGACAATATGTTTTTTTATTAAACGGATATGGAAAAAAAGATAGTACTGATCGACGGCAACAGCATAATGAACAGGGCATTTTACGGCATACCTGCCCTTACCAACGGCAAAGGCGTGCCCACGAATGCCGTTTACGGATTCTTAAATATAATGCTTAAGATCCTTGATGAGGAGAAGCCCGAATACCTGGCGGTCGCCTTCGATATGCACGCGCCCACCTTCAGGCATAAGCTTTATCCCGAGTATAAGGGGACAAGAAAGGGTATGCCTGAGGAGCTGAAGCAGCAGATGCCGATCATAAAGGAGCTGCTGAAGGCGATGAATGTCTGTGTCATCGAAAAGGAAGGGTATGAGGCGGATGACATACTCGGAACCCTTGCCAGGGCTTCGGAGGCAAGGGGCATAAAGGTTTCCCTGGTTTCGGGAGACCGGGATCTTTTACAGATCGCTACCGAAAATATAATGATAAGGATCCCCAGGACCAAAGGAGGAAAAACGGAGGTCGAGGATTACCATACCGCGGACGTTCTGGAAAAATACGGGCTGGAGCCGTATCAGATCATAGAATTGAAGGCCCTTATGGGGGACGCTTCCGATAATATACCGGGTGTTCCGAAGATAGGTGAAAAGACTGCGATCTCCCTGCTTAAGGAGTATGCAGACATCGAGAACCTTAAGAAACACAGGGAGGAGATCACCAAAAACAGCATAAGACAGACCCTCCTTGACAATTTTGAACTGGCCGAGCTCAGCAAGGTGCTGGCTACCATAGATGTCCACGCCGATATAGACACGGATCCCGACAAAATGAGGATCGGTGAGATGTTTACAAAAGAAGCCTACGATATTGTAAAGGAGTTGGGCTTTAAGAACATTATCCCAAGGTTTGAAAACACCGATACACGGGACGGGATAGAGCTGTCCTGTGTTTTGCCGGAGGATGCCGGCTCTGTCAGAGAGCTGTTTAAGGAGCTTAAAGAAAAAAGCCATATCGGCTTCAGGCTCTTTTATACTCCGGGAGAGGGGCTTGCCGGAGCGGCCTTCTGCGCCGGTGATGAAAAGGCATATTTTGTTGCGACAGCCGGCACGGATCCGGAGAAAACGGGCGAAGAGGAGTTTAAGGAACTGATGAGGGCCCTTCTGTTTGAAGGGAAAGCAGAGCTGTCGGTATTTGCTCTTAAGGAGGTATTTCATGTCCTGCCGGAGTATGCTGATTTTGAAAGGATCGGCAGGTTCTTTGATATAAAGCTTGCTTCATATCTGTTAAATCCTCTCAAATCGGATTATGAGATCGAGGATACGGCTGTTGAAAACGGCATAAAACTGAAATCCTACAAGGAACTTTTCGGGAAGGCTTCATATTTTAAGTCTCTTGAGGAAAACAGGCAGGAATTTGCGGATTATGCCTGCAAATGCGCTTTTGTTTCCTTCAAGTCAAGAGACAGGCTTTCGGAACGCCTCAAAGAGAGCGGAATGTATGAGCTCTTCAGTAAAATAGAGATGCCTCTTACCATCTGCCTGTACGGCATGGAGAAGGAGGGCATCGGCGTACTTCCCGAAGAGCTTAAAAAATACGGCGAGGAGCTGGGAAAGCAGATAGAGCTTCTGGAGGATAAGATACATAAGGAGGCGGGCTCTGACTTTAACATCAATTCACCGAAGCAGCTGGGAGAGATCCTTTTTGACAATATGAAGCTTCCGGGAGCCAAAAAGACGAAGACGGGCTATTCCACCTCTGCCGATATCCTCGAAAAGCTTTCCGCAGAGTATCCCTTTGTAAGAGATATCCTGGATTACAGGGGGCTGGCCAAGCTGAAATCCACCTATGCAGACGGACTGATGCAGTATATAGATGAGACCGGACGTATCCATTCAACCTTTCATCAGACCATAACGGCCACGGGAAGGATCAGCTCCGCTGATCCCAACCTCCAGAACATTCCCATAAGGATGGAGCAGGGAAGGCAGATACGCCGGGTATTTGTACCAAAAGAAGGACATATATTCCTGGATGCGGATTATTCCCAGATAGAGCTGAGGATCCTTGCGCATATGTCCGGAGACGAGAGCCTGATTGCGGCCTTTGAGGAAGGTCAGGATATCCACAGGATGACCGCGGCAAGGGTGTTCAACACTCCCTTTGAGGAGGTTACCCCTCTTCAGAGAAGGAATGCCAAAGCAGTCAACTTCGGTATCATTTACGGCATATCCTCCTTCGGCCTGGCTCAGGATATCGGTATATCCGCCAAAGAGGCGCAGGAGTTCATAAACAGTTATTTTGAGATATTCCCAAAGATCAAGGCTTTTCTGGACGGCCTCGTAAGCTCCGCGAAGGAGAAGGGATATGCAGAGACTCTCTTTGGAAGAAGAAGGCCCGTGCCCGAGCTTAAGGAGAGCAATTTCATGCGCAGACAGTTTGGAGAGAGGGTTGCGATGAACGCGCCTATCCAGGGAACTGCCGCTGATATCATGAAGATAGCCATGGTCAGAGTGGGGAAGAGGCTTGACAGCGAGGGCTTTTCCTCAAGGCTGATACTTCAGATCCACGATGAGCTTTTAATAGAGACAGAGCTTTCGGAGAAGGAGGCGGTGGGAAGGCTTCTGGTATCCGAAATGGAAAACGCGGCCAGCCTTAAGGTAAAGCTTACGGCTGAGATGAGCGAGGGGTATACCTGGTATGACGCAAAATGAGCAAAGGGCTCAAAAAGCCGGATCTGAGCGGCACAGACTGAAGGTCATAGGGATCACGGGAGGTGTGGGCGCCGGTAAATCCGAGGTATTAAAGCTTCTTGAAGAATGCTCGGATTCCTGCATCCTTAAGGCCGACGAGGCCGCCCACGAGGTTGAAAACCGGGAGTGCAGAAAAAAGCTGACGGCGCTTTTATCCGAGGATATCCTTTCCGGGGACGGAACTATCGATAAACGCAGGATGGCAGAAAAGATCTTCGCAGATGAAAGCCTGCTTGAAAAGGTCAATGCCATAGTTCATCCCGCGGTAAAGTCATACATATTGTCAAGGATCGAAGAGGAAAGGAAGAAGGGGGAAGCGGATTATTTCTTTATTGAAGCGGCTCTTCTGATCGAGGACGGATATGAGTTGATCTGCGATGAACTGTGGTATGTCTATGCAGATGAGGAAGTGCGCAGAAAAAGGCTTAAGGATTCCCGAGGCTATTGTGACGAAAAGACAGACAGTATCATGAAGGCTCAGAATACGGACGAGGTATTCAGGAATCATTGCAGCGTAGTAATAGATAACAGCGGAGACCTTTCGGATACAAAGAGGCAGATAATGGCGATCTTATCGGAACGGC
>DNAD01000377.1:4603-8937 GCA_003484785.1 Lachnospiraceae bacterium | reverse complement strand
CTACATATATTGTATAACGAGTGAACGCACGTATACTTCGGATATAAAGCGGCAGTTAATTGCGTTCATGAGTATACCACGGCAAAAACCATTTTCATGAAAGGAAGATCATAATGAGTGATAATGAACGAAGAACGGGCACGGTGTCAAGAGGCATACGCTGCCCTATCATAAGAGAGGGAGATGACCTTGCTTCAATAGTAACGGAAAGTGTCCTCGGGGCGGCAGAGGCAGAGGGCTTTTCCTTAAGAGACAGAGATGTCATTGCGGTCACGGAATCCATAGTGGCCCGTTCCCAGGGCAATTACGCCACAATAAACGATATAGCGGATGACGTTACAGTAAAGCTTGGAGGAGAGACCATAGGAGTTATCTTCCCCATTCTTTCAAGGAACCGTTTTGCCATCTGCTTAAAGGGTATCGCAAAGGGCGCCGGGAAGGTGGTCCTCATGTTAAGCTATCCCTCCGATGAGGTGGGAAACGAGCTTGTGAGCCTTGACAAGATCGATGAGGCGGGGGTGAATCCCTACAGCGACGTACTGACCCTTGAGAAATACAGGGAGCTCTTCGGGGTCAACAGGCATCCCTTTACGGGAATGGACTATGTCGAGTATTACGGTGACCTTATAAGAGAGTGCGGGGCCGAGGCAGAGATCATATTCTCCAATAACCCCAGGACTATCCTTAAATATACCGATTCCGTCCTGTGCTGCGATATCCACACCAGGGCAAGAACAAAGCGCATATTAAAAGAGGCCGGGGCAAAGGCTGTATGCGGGCTTGACGATATTCTGACTGCTCCCGTAAACGGAAGCGGCTGCAACGAAAAATACGGGCTTCTGGGATCGAATAAATCCACCGAGGATAAGATCAAGCTCTTCCCCAGAGACTGCATGGGACTGGTTCTGGATATTCAGAAAAGAATACTTGAGAGATGCGGAAAGCATGTGGAGGTAATGGTATACGGGGACGGGGCCTTTAAGGATCCTCAGGGAAAGATCTGGGAGCTGGCGGATCCCGTGGTCTCCCCTGCCTTTACAGAGGGGCTTAAGGGCACTCCCAACGAGCTTAAGCTCAAATATCTGGCTGACAATGACTTTAAGGATCTTTCGGGAGAGGCCCTTAAGGAGGCTATCTCGGAGAGCATAAGGAAAAAGGATTCGGATCTCAAGGGCAATATGGCCTCCCAGGGAACCACCCCGAGGCAGCTTACCGACCTCATAGGATCCTTGTGTGACCTTACCAGCGGCTCGGGAGACAAGGGCACGCCGGTGGTCCTTGTACAGGGATATTTTGATAACTATACTAACTGACGCTTATCCGCGGCCGGCTGTGGAGGCTTATTAAATGGAATATATCAGGTTAAATGAAAACGGTATCAATATAGTGTTCGGGATAACCGAAGACCGGAGGCTTAAGCTGCTTCATTTTTCGAAGGCGGAGTATAATGAGGCGGATATTTTAAAGCTCGGGTCTGAGATCAGGCCGGATGAGAGGGAGAGGAAGAAGACGGCCATTGATGAGATCTTTCATCCGGTTGAGCTTAAGCTTGCCGGGTTCAATTCCCCCTGTGAGAAGCACGGGGGCAAGCATATCGTCTCCTCACCGGGGATCCTTCTTAAGTATGTTTCGATGGATGATGAGCGAAACGACAGGGGGAGGCTTGTTACCATAACCCAGGAGGACAATGAGGTGTCCCATATAAGGTGCGTCACCTCCATGCAGTTTTTTGATAATGTTTCCGTGGTCCGTATGAAAAATACTGTTACGAATACGGGAACCGAAAGCTGCTGCGTCGAGGCGCTTTCCTCCTTCCTGTATTTCGGTATTCAGAAGGAGGGAGAAAGCCTTTCGGAGGATAAGCTTCATTTCCTTGTGCCCTTTAACGGCTGGCAGAAGGAGCTGAGCGTTAAGGACGTAAGCCTGAATGATGTGGGCCTTGCAAATACACAGACAGGTGTTCTCAAAAGAACCTCCCAGGTCTTTGAGGTTACAAATACCGGCAACTGGTCGGCAAAGAAATATCTTCCCCTGGGATATATAGGAAACAGGGAGGCTGATACCGCGCTGTTCTTTCAGATAGAGCATAACGGCTCCTGGCACTATGAGATCGGCGATCAGAACGATCACTATTATGTTTATGTCTCAGGCCCCACGGAGCTTCAGTCCCACTGGAGCAAAAACCTTGCTCCCGGAGAGAGCTTTGAGAGCGTGCCCGCAGCGGTGGGAGTATCGGAGGACGACTATGAAAAGGCTCTGGCACAGCTTACGAGCTACAGAAGGCTGATAAGGCGTCCGAATGAGGATGATGAGAAGCTTCCGGTGATATTCAATGACTATATGAACTGTCTTTTCGGAGATCCGGATACCCAAAAGGAGCTTCCTCTGATAGATGCGGCATCAAAAGTCGGGTGTGAATATTTTGTTATCGATGCAGGCTGGTATGATAAAGGGAACTGGTGGGATAAGGTCGGAGAATGGAAGGAGTCAAGGGAGCGTTTTCCGGAGGGCATCCGAAAGCTTACCGATCATATCCGCTCAAAGGGAATGATACCCGGGCTCTGGCTGGAGCTGGAGGTAATGGGGATCGAGAGCGAGCTTGCAAAGAGCCTTCCGGATGACTGGTTCTTTGTAAGACACGGCAGGAGAGTATGTGACAGGAGCAGGTACCAGCTCGATTTCAGAAAACCCGCCGTAAGAGAGCATATAAGCAAGGTGGTGGACCGGATCGTAAATGAATACGGTGCGGGGTATATAAAGCTTGATTACAACATCGAGCCCGGTATCGGGACCGAGACAGGGGCGGACAGCTTTGGAGACGGGCTCCTGGGACATGAGAGAGCCTATCTTGCCTGGCTTGACGAGACCTTTAAAAGGCATCCGGGGCTGGTGATCGAAAACTGTTCCAGCGGGGGCTTAAGGATGGATTATGCCCTGCTGTCAAGGTACAGCATTCAGTCCACCTCGGATCAGGAGGATTACAGGAATTATGCCACAATCGCCGCAAATCATTCCCTGGGGGTAACCCCGGAGCAGGCGGCGGTATGGTCCTATCCCATCAACTACAGGGATGCTCTCGGAAAGACCGAGGCAAGGCCCGAAGAGGTCATCTTTAATATGGTCAACGCCCTTCTGGTAAGGATACACCAGAGCGGGCATCTTGCCGAGCTTCCCGAAGAATCCGTAAATCTTGTAAAAGACGGGATAAGGTGTTATAAATCCATAAGGGCTGATATTAAGGCGGGGCTGCCCTTCCTTCCTCTCGGCTTTGCCGACAACACAGATATGTGGCTCTGTTCGGGGCTAAGGCTTGAGGATAAGGCCTACCTTGCGGTCTGGAAGCGGAGTATGGACGGGAAACGCGATAACAGGAGGCTTGAAAGCAGGCAGGAGAAAGGGGATGAGAATGCCTTTTCGATACCCCTTAAGTCTAAGGGCTTTTTAAAGGATGACCTGACTGTGAGACAGATATACCCCGGCGAGGATATATGTGCGTCAAATGACTCATACAAAAGTGATTTTGAGCTTGATGGAAATCTTCTGACCGTATATTTCAGAGAACCAGTTATGGCGAGATTATATGAGATAAGATGATGGGATATGCTTTATCTTTTTGGGGATCAGAGGAGCAATAATGTCGTATGATAAGGAACTGATAAACGCAAAGCTTCGGAGATGGGATAATTATGTAAGGCACTACCGGCTTCCCAACTGGGATGACATTCCGGATTTCGGCCTGTATATGGAGCAGGTTACGACTCTCATTTCCCAGTACCTTAATTATCTTCCCAGCGAGGATGCCAGGGAAAGGGAGAGGGACAGGGAGGAGATGTTTCCCATTACTCCTTCGGCCATCAATAATTATGTCCGCACCAGAGTGATGCCGGAACCCGTGAAGAAGAGGTATTACCGCATTCACATCGCTTATCTCATAATGATCTGCAGCCTGAAGCAGAGCCTGAGCATCGCGATGATAAAAAAGCTGATACCCATGGGCATAACGGAAAATGAGGTCAAAAGGATCTACAATGAGTTTATTGAAAGGCATCACTATGAGGTGGATTATTTTGCGGAGCAGCTTCAGAAGATAGCTAACCCGCTTTATGATGTCAATGACGCCAGGCCCGAAGCCCTTCAGAGCAGCTTCAAGGCTCATTCCACCGAGGATCTGATCTATTCCATGGCCCTTATCGCAGGCTTTTCAAAGCTGCTTGCCCAGAAGCTGGTGATGCTTGACGGAAAGAGCCTTCACTCCGGAGAGAACCTTGAGCTTCGCTTCCCGGAAGAGGATTGATCTGTTATATCCGGCAACTGTTAGGTACAGGACTGCGCAA
>DNAD01000377.1:0-4539 GCA_003484785.1 Lachnospiraceae bacterium | reverse complement strand
AAAAGTTACCATTCACGGTTTCATGGAATGATTACCCGTGAATGGTAACGTGAAAAACATAAAAATGGCTATACGTCCATTCCACGTCCCGATTCTATGCGCTTTACATAGATATCGGGATTTTTTTTCATTTCTGTCATGGTTTTGAAGGCATTTAAGACCATGGTCTCCTTGTTGCAGGTGACGGGATTTTTTCCCAGCTCCCTTATAAGATTATACTTATCCATCTGCCATACGTAGAGATCGGAGAGGGAATAGCCCCTTATTTTCAGAGCATCCTTAAAGGTGTGGTTTTCAAGATAGAAAACAAACTCATCGTAAATCTCCTTATCAAGGATCAGCTCCGTCCACAGCTCGTCCGAATCCTCCGCAGCAAATCCCGCATACTCGCAGAGATTGTAGAATCCTTCACAGACCTTCAGCTTTGAGGTTGATATTATTATGCTCATCATTTTTCTCCCTGATCGTTTACTGTAATTGTAAATCTCTATCCTTATCCGGTCAAGATGTGACTCCGTTCCCGGGGGCCATTAAAGGAGCCGAAGCGTTACTATCACAGCCCAAAAGGCTGTGAATAGTAACGCCGAAGCGCACGATTTGTGAAATTGTGCTTGACATGGAGAACAACTGCTGATAATCTAATATAGTGTATTAGATGTGATACTTCGAGAGATCAGAAGAAATAATTTTTAAAATTTGTACAGATATAGCGAGAGTATACGGGAGGGCGCCATGGCAGATTATACTATCTATACCGATTCCTCATGTGATGTGGGAAGTAAGATACTTAACGACTGGGGAGTGAAATACGAATGTCTCACCTTTAAGTTTGATGATTCCGATAAGGAATATACCTCAGACGAGATGAGCTGTGAGGAATTTTATGACCGTATGAGAAAGGGAGGCATAGCAAAGACCTCGGCAGTCAATATGCAGACCTTTTATGATTCCTTTAAGAAGGAGCTTGATGAGGGGAAGGATGTCCTCTACATAGGAATGTCCACCGGCCTAAGCAACACCGCCAATGCCGCGAGCATCGCTGCGGATGAGCTGAAGGGCGAGTATCCGGACAGAAAGATAATAACCATAGACACCCTTACCACCACGGCGGCCCAGGCAATGCTCGTCGATCATGTATGCGGGATGAAGAAGGAAGGAAAAAGCATTGAAGAGGCTGCGGACTATGTTTATTCCAATATGCAGAAGGCGTGTGTCTGGTTCATAGTCGACGATTTGATATATTTGAAAAGAGGTGGTAGAATAAGTGCAACGGCTGCCTTTGCGGGAGGCGTGCTCCAGCTTAAACCCGTTATGCGTGTTACGAACGAGGGAAAGATCGAGAATATGCAGAAGGTAAGGGGGCGCAGCCAGTCGATTAAGGCTCTGGAAAAAGTATTTGCACAGAATGCCATAGATAAGAGCACATATTTTATCTGCCACGGTTCCTGCCTTGAAGATGCGAAGGCTCTTGAGGATCTGATATATCAGGCTCACGGCTACAAGGCGAAATATATAACCGAGATGTCTCCGGTAATCGGAGCGCATGCCGGCCCGGGTGTTGTGGTGCTTTCGTTTATGGCAAACGAAAGGTAGGATAATGAGAGGACTTGTTCTTGAAGGCGGAGCGATGCGCGGGATGTTTACCTGCGGTGTTACGGATTTTCTCATGGAAAAAGGGATCAGATTTGACGGCCTTGCAGGGGTCTCGGCAGGGGCTGCCTTCGGCTGCAACTATAAATCCCGCCAGCCCGGAAGGGCACTGAGATATAATAAGGACTACTGCAAGGATAAACGCTACTGCAGCATCCGTTCTTTGCTCAAAACGGGGGATATGTTCGGAGCGAAGTTCTGCTATCATACGATTCCCACCGAACTGGATCCTTTTGATGAGGAGACCTTTAAGAACGATCCCATGGAGTTCTATGCTGTTGCTACAAATGTAAAGACAGGCAAGCCGGTCTATAAGAAGATCACTGAGGCGGGCTATTCCGGGCTTGAGTGGATAAGGGCTTCCAGCTCCATGCCTCTGGCTGCAAACATAGTGATCCTTGACGGTATGAAGCTTCTGGACGGAGGGGTATCGGATTCCATCCCCTTAAAGTTCTTTCAGAAGAAGGGCTATGATAAGACGGTGACAGTTCTTACGAAGCCTCGGGATTACGTCAAATCCAGGAACCGGGCCATGCCTTTGGTCAGGAAAAAATATGCCGAATATCCGGCCTTTGTGGAGGCCATGGAGAACAGGCACATAATGTATAATAACCAGATGCGCTACGTCCTCGATCAGGAGAGAATGGGAAATACCTTTGTAATAGCGCCCAAGGAGACTCTCACCATAGGACATACCACTCACAGTGCCGATAAAATAGAGGAAACCTACCGGCTGGGATATAAGGAGGCAGAAAGGGTGTTTGACGATCTGCTTGCATATCTGGATTACGGAAATAAGTCCGGACGGTAATACTATAAGGAGAAACCGATACAAGGATGAGCGACAGACGGATCATTGAGGAGCTTGCGGAGCTTTCCGCAGGCTCTTTTTATCCCATGCATGTGCCGGGACATAAAAGGAATATCTTAAGAAAAAACGGCCTTCCCTACGGCCTTGATGTGACCGAGCTTCCAACCACCGATAATCTTCATCATCCCCGCGGGATCATAAAGGAGGCCATGGACAGGGCAGCAGGGCTCTACGGCGCCGAAAGAACATTCTTTCTCGTAAACGGGAGCTCCTGCGGGATACTTGCGGCCATAGGGGCTGTGGTGAAGAGGGGCGGCAGTATCATTGCCGCAAGGAACAGCCATGTTTCGGTGTTCAACGCGATAAGGGTAAATGCTCTGAAGCCCTGTTTCATCATGCCCGAGATCTGCGAAAGCCTCGGAATATGCGCAAGCGTTATGCCACAAAGAGTGGAGGAGGCCATAAAGCATGCTCCTTATGCAGAGGCGGTCGTGATAACAAGCCCGACCTATGAAGGGGTGCTCTCGGATATACGAAGCATAGCCGGGATATGTCACGCCCACGGCATTCCCCTCATAGTTGATGAGGCTCACGGGGCTCATCTGAAGTTTTTGAAGGTCCATGGCTTTTCGGGAGAAAGCGCTCTGGATGCCGGTGCGGACCTTGTTATACAGAGCGCTCATAAAACTCTTCCCGCTCTTACCCAGAGCGCCTTTATCCATGTGGGCAGGAAAAGCAACATAGATACGGTAAGGCTTTCGGAGCAGCTGTCGATTTATGAAAGCAGCTCTCCCTCATATATACTTATGGCTTCCCTTGACGAGACCGTGGATATCCTGCTTAAGGAAGGAGAGATGCTTTTTGGGAGGCTTTCCGGGAATATAACAAGACTGAGTGAGGAGCTTTCGCAGCTTAAAACCCTTCGTGCCTTCATATTTAAGAAGGGTGAAGAGGGTGTATACGAAAAGGATCCCACAAGGCTGTTGATCAATTCGGGCAGTACAGGACTTGACGGAGGGGCTCTCGCAGAGCTGTTAAGAAAAAAATACAGGATAGAGACGGAAATGAGCACGGGAAGAAATGTGCTTGCGGTAGCCACCATCGGGGACAGTGGGGAGGGCTTTGAGAGGTTAACGGAAGCCCTTTTGAAAATTGATGATGAAATTATTCAGTCAGCTCCGCTTACTGAATCGGAACATACTAAAGTATGTTCCGAAGCGCACGATTCCTACGGAATCGGCGCAGATTCTGTGGGCAGGGTGGATTTTGATTACGCGGCAGCCTGTGATTCGGATTATGAGTTTGTTGATATCCGCGCTTCGGAGGACAGGCTGTGCGGTGAGTTTATAACCTTAAGCCCGCCGGGGATCCCGATCTTTATCCCGGGGGAAAGGATAACAAAGGAAGCGGCTGATCTGCTGTGGGAGAAGGGGGACAAAGTGATCAGATCCCGGTCCGAAGGGCAGAAGGGAAGGATTGCGGTGATAAAATGATGATAAATGATCGTTCAACCGAATTTGACCGGGTGTTTGGCTCGAAAGGAAAAGTCACCGGCAGGGACGGCAGTGTGACGTACGGGGAGGATCTTCTTGTCTGTGAGCATTTCATGAGCCTTGAGGTGAACGGCGAGCTGGCCGCAGAGCTGAGCTGTCTTGCCGATCACTTAAAAGAGCTGGTGTTTGGCCGGCTGCTTACAGAGGGGATCATAGAAGAGCCGGAGGATGTGGAGAGGCTCTTTATATGTAAAAAGGGAGAGCGGGCAGAGGTGGTTTTACGGCCCGGGTTGAGCCTTAAGCCCTTTGAGAAAAAGGAAACTATTCAGTCAGCAGAGCTGACTGAATCGGAACATACTAAAGTACGTTCCGAAGCGCACGATTCCTTCGGAATCGGCACAGGAAGGGAGAGGAGCTGCTGTACGGGAAACAGACAGTATCTGGCAGGGAACAGGAGACCCGAACGACTTCCTGAGGTTGACGTTGACAGAAATGCGATATTTGAGCTGGCGGAATTCTTTAAAAGGGACGGCGGGCTTCACGCCCGTACTTTCGGAACCCACAGCGCTTATTTACGGACTCCGG
>DNAD01000219.1 GCA_003484785.1 Lachnospiraceae bacterium | reverse complement strand
GTCCGATTTTACGTTTGAGGTGATGGAACCCGCTCCCATATGAGCCTTAAAGCCAAGGATGGAATCACCCACATAATTATAATGAGGCACCTGGACCTTATTGAACAGGATAACATTCTTAAGCTCGGTGGAGTTTCCGACAACGGCACCCTCTCCCACTATTGCGCTTCCTCTTATAAAGGCGCAGTGCCTTATCTCTGCTCCCGCTCCGATTATCGCGGGCCCTCCGATATAAGCGGAATCGAATACCTTCGCGCTTTTTGCGACCCAGATGTCCTCTCCGCGTTTTTCATATTCCTCAGCCGAAAGCTTCTCCCCCAGTGCTCTGATATAGTCTTTGATAAGAGGAAGCACCTCCCAGGGATAGGTATGTCCCGAAAACAGTTCGGCTGCCATAGTCTGAGTAAGATCAAAAAGGTTTTCTGTTCTGCACTGCTGCATTATCCGTCCTCCCGTGAAGCCTTTTGCTGCGGGGCCCCATTTGAGGCGCTCCCGCGTCCCTTTCCGTTATAATACTGCGCTGTCCTTTCGAACATGCGCTTAAGTCCCGAACGATTGTCCACTGTCCTTACGCTGTCTGTCCGTCTTGCCACATAATCGTTAAGCTTATCCATGTAAACTCCCGCGCTTATCTCACCTTCGGCCACCTGGGTAAGACCCTTTTCCCAGCTGGCGGTAAGCCTTGGATCCAGAAGCGGCTTTATCGAGCAGTCAACCACGTCAAATATCATTTCTCCCAGAAGCTCCGGAGTGATCACCTGAGTCTTCTTGTTAAGCTTTAAATATCTGTTCTTAAACAGCTTTTCCAGGATGCCGCTTCGGGTAGCGCTGGTTCCTATCCCGCTTCCCTTTATCTGGGCCCTCAGCTCCTCATCCTCGATAAGCTGTCCCGCATTCTCCATCGCAAGGATCATGGAGCCTGAGGTATAGCGCTTCGGAGGAGAGGTTTCGCCCTCCTTTATGCTGATACCTTTTAATATAAGAATACTTCCCTTCTTAAGGTCGGATATCTTCTTAAGAAAAGCTTCATCGCACCTGATCTCGGTCTCGTCCTCTTCCTCTGTATTCTTTTCGTCCTTTTCGGTATTTTTTACAAAGGAATAGCGGGAGGAAGCAAGAAATCCCTCCTCCGAAAGGACCTTGAAGGAGGAGAAAAAGCTTTCCCCGCCAATATCAAGTATCAGCGATGTCTTAAGATACTGGGCGGGATCAAGAAAAATACCCAGAAATCTTCTTGTGATGACTTCGTAGATATTCGCGGAAAGCACCGAAAGCCCGGAAAGGCTGTTAAGTCCCTGTCCTGTGGGAATTATGGCGTAGTGATCCGTGATCTTCTTATCATCGACATATTTAGTTTTGGCGATATTCTTATAGGAGCCGTTATTAAGGATCTCTCCGGCAATATCCGAAACCGGGGGATAACCCCTGAGGCCTCCCAGATTTTTATGTATTTCCTTTGCGATGGCTCCGGACAGCACTCTGGCATCCGTTCTCGGGTAGGTAACGAGCTTCTTTTCGTAAAGCTCCTGCACCACCTTCAGGGTCTCCTCCGGAGATATCTTAAACAGCTTTGAGCAGTGGTTCTGAAGCTCGGCAAGGTTAAACAAAAGCGGAGGATTCTTCTTTTCCTTCTTCCTTTCGACGGCAGTGACCAGAGCCTTTGAGTCTGCCTTTTCAAGCAGGAGCTTTAAGAGCTCCCCGGCATCCTCCTTATTTTTAAAGCCGTTTTCCTTATAAAGCTTCGGAGAAAGATAATAGTCCGAGCCCTCGACGGCCCTGAATTCCGCATCAAAGCCCTCTTCCTGCGCTTCGGTTGCGACCCTTGCAATAAGCCTGTAAAAAGGAGTCTTTACAAACTCCCTGATCTCCCTTTCCCGTCTTACCACCATGCCGAGGACACAGGTCATGACCCTGCCCACGGAAATGACGGCATATTTCATATTAAGGAAATCGGCTATGGAATCACCGTATCTGAGACTGAGGGCACGTGAAAAATTGATGCCCATCAGGTAATCCTCCTTGGCTCTGAGGTACGCGGCATCGGCCAGGGAATCGTAGGCGGAAAGATCCTTCGCTTCCCTGATACCCCTCTTTATCTCATCCTCGGTCTGGGAATCGATCCATACCCTCTTTTTATTCTTTCCTTTAACTCCGGCCTCCTGATCCACCAGCCGGTAGATATATTCCCCTTCCCGTCCCGAATCGGTACAGACATAGATGGTATCCACGTCGGGCCTTGTAAGAATGGTCTTTACCACATTGTACTGCTTCTTTGCCGAAGGGATCACTTCATATTTGTATTGCTCAGGCAAAAAAGGGAGCGTCGCAAAGCTCCATTTTTTGTATTTGGCATCATAGGCATCGGGATAGCTCATGGTGATCAGATGACCTACGCACCAGGTTATTATGGTGTTTTCGGATTCAAGATAGCCGTCAAAGCTTTTGGTCTTAAGCTTCAGCGCTTCGGCAAACTGCCTTGCGACGCTTGGCTTTTCCGCTATGAATACAGATTTGCTCATACCTGAAGAACGCTCCCGAGAAAGGCCTGAAGCCTTTCATTTTTGGGGTGATCAAAAAACTCATCCGGTGTGTTTTCCTCGATTATCTCGCCGTCCGCCATAAAAAGCACCCTGTTGGCAACTTCTCTGGCAAAGCCCATTTCATGGGTGACTACTATCATGGTCATGCTTGCCCTGGCCAGCTCTCTCATAACATTTAATACCTCCCCAACCATTTCCGGATCAAGGGCGGAGGTAGGCTCGTCAAACAGCATTACGTTCGGGCTCATGCACAGAGAGCGGCAGATCGCTATCCTCTGCTTCTGACCACCCGAAAGCTGGTTGGGATAGGCATCCGACCTGTCGGCAAGCCCCACCCGCTCAAGCAGCGCTGTGGCATTCTTTCTGGCTTCCTGCTCGGAGATCCCCTGAAGCTTTACGGGACCGATGGTGAGATTTTTCATCACCGTAAGATGGGGAAACAGGTTAAACTGCTGGAATACCATTCCCATCTTCTGCCTGTGAAGGTTGATGTCGCAGTCCTTGCGGCATATATCCTCGCCTTCAAAAAGGATCGAGCCATTATCGGGCTCCTCAAGACGGTTTAAGCATCTTAAAAAGGTACTCTTTCCCGAGCCCGAGGGCCCTACTATAAAGGCAACGTCACCCTTGTGAAAATCAACCGATATATTCTTTAATACTTCATTATCATTAAAGGATTTATGTAAATTGCTCACCCTGATAAGAGGAGCTTCCGATGAATTAGTGGTCACTGTTGCGAAGCCTCCTCTCAAGCCTCTTTATGAGATAGTCAAAAAGCACGACCATGAACAGATAGATCGCAGCTGCCATTATAAGGGGCATGAAGGCCGAATAGGTCTGGCTCCTGATGATATCCGCCCCCTTTGTAAGATCCTGCATGGCGATATAGCCGGCTACCGAGGTCTCCTTCAAAAGCACTACAAACTCGTTTCCGAGAGCCGG
>DNAD01000350.1 GCA_003484785.1 Lachnospiraceae bacterium | reverse complement strand
GCCGCGCTTTCAGCGTGTCCAACAATCTTTCAGAACAGGAACGAAAAAATAATGAAGAATACTCTGTTTAAAAAAATAACATCAGCTATGATAATAACATCCCTTTCAGCCGGCATGATAACAGCGTCTCCGTCTAACGTACCGGCAGCCTCCGTTTTGAACGCCCAGGCGATCCCGGTGGTACTTAACGAGACAATGCCCTATGCTTCCTTCTCCGTTATCCATTCGGGAGCCGCTATGCTTTACGTTAATCAGCTGCCCACCGCCAACGGGATCACGGTCTGTGTTAACGCCGGACACGGAACAAAGGGAGGAGAGAGCCGGAAAACCTTATCTCACCCCGACGGGAGCCCCAAGGTAACGGGAGGAACTACATCAGCAGGCGCAACACAAACCACTGCGGTTTCCTCGGGAATGACCTTTACTGACGGAGTCAGCGAAGCCTCCGTAGCATTAAAGGAAGCGCTCATCTTAAAGGGACTTCTGTTAAACAGCGGCTATAATGTCCTGATGATACGGGAAGGAGCCGATGTCCAGCTTGACAACGTGGCACGTACGGTGCTGGCAAACAAATACGCCCAGTGCCATATTTCGCTTCACTGGGACAGCACCGCCTCAAATAAAGGCGCTTTCTACTGTAAGGTTCCGGGTAACCCTTCCTATAAAGCAATGGAGCCCGTCAGATCCACCTGGGCAATGAGCGACCTTCTCGGAGAAAACCTCATAAACGGGTTAAGAACTGCCGGACGCAAGATCCACGGAACCGGTTCGATGGAGCTCGATCTTACCCAGACCTCCTATTCCACCATTCCCAGCGTTGATATAGAGCTTGGAGACAAAGCTTCGGATCATTCAGACGCAGCCCTTAACAATATCGCGATGGGGCTTCTTACCGGTATCAACAGCTACTTTGGAAGATAATGAAAAAAAGACTTTCGTATTTTGACATGGCAAAGGGAGCGGGAATGATCCTTGTGCTCATAGGGCACCTGCAGGGAGAGATCCTGGGCTTTTCGCCCTACATACTCTATCTCTGCATATGGATCTTCTCCTTTCATATGCCGTTTTTTTTCATCGTAAGCGGCATGCTTATGCGTTACGGCAACGATACGGAAAAGGACTTAAAGGAGCTTGTAAAAAAGCGCTTTAAGGGTATCATGGTTCCCTACTACTGGTTCAGTCTTATCTACATAGGGATCGTCCTCTACAGTCTTTTCATAGATAAGGTAGTACCCGTTTCCACACTGCTTGTAAATATCTGGTATGTGATCGGTCTGTACGGAATGAACGTGCTGTGGTTTCTGCCGGCGCTTTTCATGGGTGAGCTGCTGTTTCTGTTCATAAAAAAGAAATTCGACAATAAAGTATCGATCGCTGTCATCATAGCAGCTGCAGTTATTGCCTATGTACTGAATCTGCTTTTGAGAAGCCAGAGCTTCGACACTCCCCTGGCCGAAAGGTTTCACGAGCTTGCGATCACGCTGTTAAGGCCTGTGTTTGCCTGCTCCTTCATCGCCATAGGCTATTACGGCTTTGCATTTATTGAAAAGCTCAAGGCGGAAAGCTTTTCGTTTAAAGAGGTGCTTCTGGCTTTTGCCCTTCTTGCGCTGAATATTTCCTGTATAGTGATAAGCATGAGAGTGCTTCATTATAACAACGTGGGAGAATTCCGTTCGCTGGTCCACAATAACGTGATAGTATACTACGCGGCAGCGATTTCGGGATCCCTGTGGCTGATCATATTCTGTAAGAATCTCTCAATGCTTAAGTATAAATTTCCGCTGCTTACCTTCTACGGTATCAATTCCCTTGTATTCATGGCGGTTCACAATAACAGTAAGGTTCTGACCTTTGCCCTTCGCAGCGCCATGTATGTCAATCAATATCTTACAAGGGCGAGGGGCTATATCTGCTACGGGATCGTCGTGCTCACGATGCTTGTATACACGACTCTCGTCATACTTCTGATAAACAGATTCTTTCCCTTTCTTACCGGAAGGGGATCAAAGGTCAGGCAGGATAAGAAAAAATGAATTACATCGTCTTCGATCTTGAGTGGAATCAGTCAAGTGAAAAATCAAACAGAGATCTGGGGCTTCCTTTTGAGATCCTTGAGATAGGCGCCGTCAAGCTGAACAGAAGAATGAAGGTGATAGATAAATTCGAGGTTGTGATAAAGCCGCAGATCTATCATTATATCCACTATATAACCACAAAGATAATACATCTTACGAAGGAGGAGCTGGAAGCCGGCAAGCCCTTTCCCATAGCCATGAACGAGTTTCTTGAATGGTGCGGTAAGGATTATATCCTCTGTATCTGGGGTACCTCGGACATCACCGAGCTTCAGCGCAACATGATGTATTACGGGATGGATATGCTGGCTAACGGACCTCTTGAATATTACGATATCCAGAAGTTCTTCAGCATTGCCTATGAGGATGGGAAGAAAAGGCGGGCTCTTGAGACCGCAGTGGATTTTCTGGGGCTTGAAAAGGATGTTCCCTTTCACAGGGCCTATGATGATGCCTGGTACACGGCTATGGTATTTAAGAGGATAAATGCCTACAAGCCCAGGACAAAGCGCTATGTTTCCTATGATGTTTTCATAGCTCCGAGAACCGAAAAGGACGAGATCGAGGTCAATTTCAAAACCTATTCCAAATATATCTCCAGAGAGTTTTCCGATAAAACAAAGGCCATAGAGGACAAAAAGGTCAATTCCCTGAGGTGCTACAAATGCGGCAGGCCGGCGTCCATAAAGATTGGCTGGTTTTCCGTAAACGGAAGAAACTATTTCTGTGTCGGAAGCTGTAAGAAACACGGCTATCTTAAGGGCAAGATACGGATGAAGAAGACGGATGACGGCAACTTCTATGTAGTCAAGACTGTCAAGCTGGTGCCGAAGGAGGTAGCCCAGGAGATAGCGAAAAAACAGGATAAGCTCAGGCTTCAGAGGCTTGAAAAAAGAAAATCGAAAAAGAATTGAAATGATCAGTCCTTTACTATTGCATATTTAACGGAAAAAATTCTTTCTGCGTTTTTTATATCTCTTTTTTACCTTCTGCATATCCCGTTTTGCGGAATATTTATACCGGCTGACCGCGTTTTTAATGAAAAAGAACAGAAGGATCAGGGCAAGCAGGGAGGCCAGGATCAGAATGATCCGGGTTATGCTCACAAATACGATGTTCTTTGAGGGTATGAACCTTTTGGGAACCTCATCCTGAGAGCTTGCTCTGATGATATTTGAAAAATCAAAGGTCTGGACCGTATTATCTGCAAATTCTATGGCAGTGGAGCCCACCTTGTGACCGTTATAGCTGTAATCAAGGGTAGCCACCGCATTTATCGGAAGATCCTCATAATTAACGGAAACCTCAAGCTCCGAAAAATCAGCGGTTTTCGGTATCATCACGTAATCTGAGGGGTTAAGGGTAAGGATCGGCTCGGAGCTTCCCAGGATATCCAGGTTTGTGTTAAAAAAAGTAGCGCTGTTTAAGGTATAGCGATTCTCATTCTCGGCAATATTTACCTTCATGAAATGATCAAAGCCGTAGTCAAGGAGTGCCTTTGTGTCTAAAAACTGATTCGGAGCCTCCTCCTTTAAGATGATGCAGATAAGCCTCATCCCGTCACGCTCGGCACAGGTGACCAGAGTCTGCCTCGCATCCTTTGTATAACCTGTCTTTCCACCCACAAAGCCTTCATATTCATAGCGCAGACCGGGTACCATCAGATGGTGGTTTTCAAGAGGCCTTTCCTCGGGCTGGATGTTCGTGGGGGGTATGGTATATTTTGCGGTTCCCGAGATCGTAACAAGAGATTCGTTCTTAAAACAGGCTCTGGCTATGAGAGAAAGATCATAGGCGCTTACGTAATGCTCCGGATCAGGCAGGCCGTTGGCATTCACGAAATGAGTATTGGCGCAGCCCAGCTCTGCCGCCCGCTTGTTCATCATATCCACAAAGGAGTCCACATCCCCTGCCACATGCTCTGCCAGGGCATAGGCGACTTCGTTTCCGGAGCCTAAGAGCAGACCGTAAAGGCACTGCTCCACGGTAAGCTGCTCACCCTCGTCTATACCGATCCTTGAGGAGGTGCTCTCGATATTATGAACGGAATCGTAGGAAAAGGTGACGATATCGTTCATATTAGTATTCTCTATGGTTAAGAGAGCAGTCATCAGCTTGGTAGTGCTGGCGGGATAGAGACGTTCGTTGACATTTTTCTGATAGAGCACGGCTCCTGATTTGGAATCAACTAAAATGGCAGACTCCGCCCCTATAACAGGGCCCTCGGGCCAGCCCGGTATCTTATTTGTTTCCACCGGGATGAGCTTGCGCTCTTCGGCCGCCTCAAGCTGTTCGGCAGTGGGCTTTGTATTTACGGCATATGTATTTACCGGAAAGGATACCGCCAGGCATAATAATACCAGAAACAGGGCGGTACACCTTTTTGATATCTTTTTCATATACGTGCGCAACATTTACAGTGAACGGTTCAGAGAGTCTTGAATGATTTCCTTTTAATATTCACATTAATTATACCGATTAAAAGCACGCTTTTCTACAGTTTTATCCCAATATCCCCAGAGCCTTCAAAAAAAGTATGAACAGCATTACCGGCGCCACATATTTTATCATTACGATGTAGAGCTTCTTTCTTCCGAAGGCTTCACCGTTCTTTGTCACTTCGTTTATGATGAATTCGGGCTTTAATATCCATCCGATAAGGATACAGGTTCCCATTGAGGTTATGGGCATGAGCAGATTGTTGCTGATATAATCCATGATATCGAGGATCTGCCCGGTTGCGCCGTTTGGCAGCTGAAACTCAAAATAAAGCTTGTTATATCCAAGACAGACCAGGATCCCGAAGAACAGACAGATCACACTTTCCATGATCACCGCTCTTTCCCTCTTCACTCGGAACCGGTCCATAAAGCTTGAAACCACCGCTTCAAGGATCGATACGGAGCTGGTGATAGCCGCAAAAAGCACCATTGCAAAGAACATACAGCCGACAACACGTCCGACGGGCCCCATCTCGTTGAAGATCACGGGAAGGGATACGAACATAAGCCCCGGGCCGGAAGCCTGCATACCTTCCTTTCCGTTAAACACAAAAACAGCCGGTATTATCATCACGCCCGCAAGGAAGGCCACGCCGGTATCAAAGATCTCTATCTGCTTTATCGAGGATGAAAGATCGGTTTCATTTTTCATATAGGAGCCAAAGGCTATCATTATTCCCATTGCAACGCTCAGGCTGTAAAAAAGCTGTCCCATTGCGTCAACAAGGGTGGACAGGAAACCTTTTAATGTAATATCCCGCATATCCGGGATAAAAAGTATCTTTAAGCCCTGAAGTCCCGTTCTTACAGTCCCGTTCTCGTCCGTATGGGAAAGAGTGAGTGAAAATACGGAGATGACCAGGATAAGTATGATCATTAAGGGCATGATGATCCTTGAGAATTTCTCTATGCCGTTAATAACCCCGCCCAGCACTACCATAACGGTAAGTATGAGGAAAACCACCATCATTATTATGGGGGAAGAGGTATCGGTGATAAAGCCCGAAAAATATCCCTCAGCTGCCGCGGCACTTCCCGCTCCGGTCAGATAGACCAGAAAATACTTTATTACCCAGCCGCCTATGACGCAGTAATATGGAAGGATTATCATGGGAATAATGCAGGCGAGCAATCCCAGATACCGTGAGCCTTTATGGAGATCACCGTAGGCTGTCAGGGGACTTTCCCTGGTCTTTCTGCCTATGGCCACCTCTGTGGTAAGAAGGGTGAAGCCGAAGGTGAGAGCCAGGACAAGATAGGTGACCAGAAAGATGCCTCCTCCGTCTCTTGCGGCCAGATAGGGAAACCGCCAGATATTTCCAAGCCCTACTGCGCTTCCCGCGGCTGCCAGTACAAAACCTAAAGAACCTGAGAAAGTATTTCTTTTGCTTTTCATAAGTATCCCCCTGAATGGTAACGGTCAATAGTAACGATCATTCAGTCCCCGGTCCGCATGAGCTCCACAGGCGCTGAACATTCATAAACAAAGAAAAAACGCCGACCCCATAGCAAAAACTACAAAATCGACGCTTCCTGCGCGATCAGGGGCTCGA
>DNAD01000034.1 GCA_003484785.1 Lachnospiraceae bacterium | reverse complement strand
TTCAGGAGGTATGAATCATCGGAGGATAAGGATAAATCTGTGCGTGGGTCATTTACCGGCAAGCCTCATCTTTTCCGCCGCTTCCTCACGCTGTCTGCACAAGTCTGCCCATGTAGGACCGGTGTGGAGCATCTCGTTGTATTCCTTTAAAACCCCGGGGATATCGATATGCTGGGGACAGACCGCCGTACAGGCACCGCAGCCAACGCACTTATCCGGCCACTTATCCTTTGATGTGCCGTCCATCTGCATCTTTACCGTCATTGCGGAAGCAAACTTCATGTCATTATATCCCGCAAGAAGCATCGGAATATCAAGCCCCGCAGGACAGCCTGCGCAGCAATATCTGCAGGACGTACAGGGAACACCCTTTTTCATCGATTCGGCAATATCGAGCATCATATCCCACTCCCGCTTACTCAGAGGATTTCCTGCGCTGAAGGTTTTGATGTTATCTTTCATCTGATCAAGGTTTGACATACCGCTCAGGACAGTAGCCACCTCAGGGATATTCATGAGCCACCTGAATGCCCAGGAAGCAATTGATTCTTCCGGCCTCATTGCTTTCAGCTTCGCATTGTTCTCCTCACCGAGATCCGTTAATTTCCCTCCCCTCACGGGCTCCATGACCATGACAGGGATCCCTCTGCTTCCAAGCAGCTCTGTCTTCCTTTTTGCGTCCTGCAGCGTCCAGTCCACGTAATTCAGCTGTATCTGGCAAAACTCGATCCTGTCTCCCAGGAAATCAAGTATCTCTTCCAGATTCTCCGCTCTGGAATGGGTCGAAAAGCCCAGATGCCTGATCCTTCCGAGCTCCTTTTGCTTCACGAAGTAATCGACGATCCCGTAATCTTTGTTTCTGTATGTCGGAAGACTGTTCTCGTATATATTGTGGAGCAGGTAGAAATCAAAATAATCCACCCCGCATTTGGCAAGCTGCTCATTTAGTATTCCCTCACAGTCATACTTTTTCATGAACTGGTGGCCGGGGAACTTCGTTACCAGCTTAAAGCTTTCCCTTGGATATTTCGCAAGAGCCTTTCCGATCACTATCTCTGACTGACCTCCGTGATAGGGATAAGCCGTATCATAGTAATTCACACCATGTTCCATGGCGTAGTCCGTCATCTCATTAACCTGCTGTTCATCGATACTTCCGTCATCCCTCAGAGGAAGCCTCATCGCTCCAAAGGCAAGCTTTGATATTGTTTCCCCACACACTTTTGAATACTGCATTGCTAACCTCCTTTAAACAAAGCTTCCGGGCAATCGCCGGTGCCGTTTCGCATACCGGGGGATCGACAGCCTCATTGATCCTCTTTAAAACATCTGCATCATCAACCGCTATAAAACCGGTTGTCTGCTTATTACAGCCCGAAGGTGCCGCAATTCCCGCTTCCATTACATTCATTTTTATCATCCAATCCTGCTGCACATCGGGCTGCCGGAATCAATATCCCATGGCATCAAACAATTTGTCCATCAAGGCAGCGTTCTTCTCGGAAAACTCCCGCGAGATATGCGGCTTCTCCGCCCCCTCTATACATCTTGTAAGCTGCTCGATCTCCAAAGCGTAATTCTGTCTTACTTCTACGGACTTTGTTGTCTCGCCGCCGTCTGACGATATAGTATAGCTCAAGGTTCCCTCTTCATTATAAGCGACCGTAGATCTTATACTGCCCTTCGAGCCATGAATATACAGCCTGTCCCATCTGGTATTCTGATCAACCCCAAGGATCATCCCGACATTAAAAGCCGCTCTGACCCCGTTTTTGAATTTAATGAGAGCTGACGTGAAAAGATCGATCTTCTCCTCGCTGAATTCCGCATCCGCCTTCACATACTCCGGCTCCGAATCTGTCAGGGAGAGGATCATAGTCGTACAGTAACAGCCGAGATCGTACATCGCGCCTCCTCCGTTCTCCCTGCGGATGCGGATATCATCCGTATAGCCGCTGGTCACGAAGGCTGTCTCGATATAATCCATGGCTCCGATCCTGCCGCTTTCCACCTCTTGCCTGAGTGCGGCAATATATGGCGTATGCAGATACGCATAGGCCTCCATCAGAAACACATGATTCTTCTCTGCCGCTTCAAACATCTCCCGGATCTCCTTCAGGTTAAGACCAAGAGGCTTTTCGCACAGGACATGCTTTCCCGCGTCAAGAGCCTTGATGACCCACTCTTTATGAAGGTTATTCGGCAGCGGAATATAAACTGCCGTCACTTCCGGATCTTCAAGCAGCTTCTCATAACCGACATACGCCTTTTCAAAGCCGAATTCTTCCTTATATCTCTGAACCTTTTCCTCGCTTCTTCCGGCTATGGCATATAACTCACAGTTCGTTGCAAGCTTCATGCCCGGTATTGTACAACCTCCGGCAATGTTAGCCGTTCCCAAAACACCCCATTTAACGCTCATAAATACCTCCTATGTAAAAAATATAATACACCCGGTTTTCGTATCCGGGATCTCCTTTTGCTCATATACGATATTATACTATACTATACTTATTTCCCGCTGTCTCTTGATGAAATTATCCGGTCCGAAAAGCGGACCGGATCGGCACGAACAGGTTCGTGCCGGTCTTTTTCTCCGACCCCGCATAGCAGGATTCGGTTACATAGTGTTACTATTCACAGCCTTTTGG
>DNAD01000036.1 GCA_003484785.1 Lachnospiraceae bacterium | reverse complement strand
AGGTTTCTGAATACAGAGGTTATCACCGAGGCCCCCGCTTTTTCAAAGGCCTTTGCCGAATCGTACTCACAGTTGGTTCCGGGGAAAACCGGGATAAATACCGAGGGCTTTGCTATCCTGTTCTTACATACATATACTCTGCCTCCCTCATACAGCCTGTCGGAAAGCTCTTCATCCGTGCTTTCCGCCCTTGATGGAAATACCTTTTCAAGAGGCTTCTTCCACTGCTCAACAGCCTCGGAGATCGCAAGCTTATGTTCCCTGTATTCAATGACCGGATCGGTCATTATCTGTCCTATAAGGGTGTAGGTAATGGAAAGCTTTGAAACATCCTCGGGCCTTACCTCGGCTATGATACTTCCGAAGGAAGGCTCAAATATATCGTTTACATCAACATTATGCTCTATTCTGACTCCGAGCCCGTTTCCGAAGGCCATTCGGCAGATCGCTGCCGCCATGCCGCCCGCCTCAATGGTACAGGCCGAAACAATAAGCCCTCTTTCGGAATCCTCATGGAATTTTTGATACTGGGATAAGAGCTCCTCATATTTCGGAAGCTCGTTCCCATCTCTTTCACACTTCAGCACAACAAGCTTATTCCCGGCTTCTTTAAGCTCGGGAGATATGATACTGCTCTCCTTTGATACGTTTACCGCAAAGGAAACAAGAGTCGGCGGGACATTGATATCGTTAAAGGATCCGGACATGGAATCCTTTCCGCCGATGGAAGCGGTTTTAAAACGAAGCTGGGCCTCAAAGGCTCCGAGCAGAGCAAGGAAGGGTTCGCTCCACCTTTCGGGCTCCCCTGTCATCCTCTTGAAATATTCCTGGAAGGTAAAATGAAGCTCTGAGGGATCCCCTCCTGCCGATACGATCTTTGCGATGGACTGCACCACCGCATACACCGCCCCGTGATACGGGCTCCAGGAGGAAAGGTAAGGGTCAAAGCCATAGCTCATCAAGGTGACCGTATCGCTGTCTCCTTCCAAAATCGGAAGCTTTGCGGCCATGACCTGAGTCTCTGTAAGCTGATTCTTTCCTCCGTAGGGCATCAGTACGCTCGCTGCCCCTATGGATGAGTCAAACATCTCCACCAGCCCCTTCTGGGAGCACTCATTCAGGTCTCCCAATACGGTCAGAAAGGCTTCCCTGATATCTCCTCTGTCTATACAGGCCTGAAGGCCTCTGATATGTTTTTGACCAAAATAGTCATCAGCAGCGGAGGGAAGGTTAATCCTGACATCCGCCTCCTGATGCGCGCCGTTCGTATTAAGGAATGCTCTTGAAAGGCTGACTATGGTCTTTCCTCTCCAGGAAAGCTTAAGCCTGGGTTCCTCTGTCACAACCGCCACCCTGGTAGCCTCGAGGTTTTCCAGAGCCGCATATTTCATGAATTCTGCCTCGTTCTCCGGAGCGATCACCACCGCCATCCTCTCCTGTGATTCCGAGATCGCAAGCTCAGTACCGTCAAGGCCCGCATATTTCCTGGGAACCTTATCCAGAGATATATCAAGACCGTCGGCAAGCTCACCGATGGCCACGGATACGCCTCCGGCCCCGAAATCGTTGCACTTCTTTATCAGTCTGCTCACCTCGGGACGCCTGAAGAGCCGCTGAAGCTTCCTTTCCGTAGGGGCATTCCCCTTCTGCACCTCAGCTCCGCAGGTCTCTATGGACGCTTCCGTATGGATCTTGGAGGAGCCCGTCGCTCCGCCGCAGCCGTCTCTTCCTGTTCTGCCTCCAAGAAGGATTATGATATCCCCGGGGTCGGAGGTAAGCCTCATCACGTTCTTCCTGCGGGAGGCGCCCATAACCGCGCCTATCTCCATCCTCTTTGCCACGTAATCCGGATGATATATCTCCTTAACGTACCCGGTGGCAAGGCCGATCTGATTTCCGTAGGAGGAATAGCCTGCTGCCGCCTCCCTGACGATCTTCTTCTGGGGAAGCTTTCCTTTAAGGGTCTCCGACAAGGGCCTTGTGGGATCGGCAGCTCCGGTGATCCTCATTGCCTGATATACATAGGCTCTTCCCGAAAGAGGGTCTCTGATAGCGCCTCCGAGGCAGGTTGCGGCGCCTCCGAAGGGCTCTATCTCCGTAGGGTGATTATGGGTCTCATTCTTAAAGCTTATAAGCCACTCCTCGGTATTTTCGTCTGTCTCTACCGGAACTACTATCGAGCAGGCATTTATCTCATCTGATTCCTCCATATCGGTAAGGAGCCCGTCAGCCTTAAGCTTTCTCATTGCAATAAGGGCCAGATCCATCAGGCATACATACTTGTCCTTTCTGTCACCGAACAGCTCCTTTCGAACCTCCAGGTATCTGTTGTAAGAGGAAAGGATCGGCTCCCTGTAATCCCCTTCGGAAAATTGAATGTCCTTAAGCTCTGTCTGGAAGGTCGTATGCCTGCAGTGATCGGACCAGTAGGTATCAAGCACCCTGATCTCCGTCATGGTAGGATCTCTCTTCTCTTCCCCGGCAAAGTATTTCTGAATATGCCTGAAGTCATTAAAGGTCATGGCAAGGGATAAGGAGGAATAAAGGGCCTTAAGCTCTTCCTCCCCCATTCCGGCAAAACCGTTCAAAATCGCGATGTCATCAGGCTCCTCATACTCTGTTATGAGCGTTTCCGGCTTGACCGGATCGGTCACTCTGGAATCCACCGGATTTATGCAGTAATTTTTTACAGCTTCAAATTCTTCATCGGTCAGGCTCCCGGAAAGGCAGTAGGTAACCGCCGTCCTTATCACCGGTTCCTCGGTCTCCTTTAAAAACCGGATACACTGTACGGCCGAGTCCGCTCTCTGATCAAATTGACCGGGGAGGTATTCCACGGAAAAAACCCTGTCATTCTCGTTTCTCTCAAAGTCCTCTTCGTACAGGATGTCAACAGGGGGCTCTGAAAAAACCGTCTTCCTGGCCCGTTCATAGGTCTCCTGCGAGATGTTTTCCACATCATACCTTATAAGCTCCCTGAGCCCGGTAAGATCACCTAACGACAGATAGCTTCTGAGCTCCTCCAGAAGCTCCTTAGCCTTAACGGCATAGGGTTCCTTTTTCTCTACATAGATTCGTCTGACCATATTTCCTCCTGTATCGGAAGGGAGTATCCCTTCGGTTGTTGATCTCACAGCCGGAAAGGCTGTGATAATGATCTTCATTTATATCTCTTGACTTATAGAGTCAATAATTACGGATGATGTCCAGAACCTCCGAAAGATTGCTGACTCCGATAAGCTTCAGCCCTTTTACCCTCTCAGCCTGAGACAGCGCCGCCTTTGGCAGGATGCAGGTATTAAACCCCAGCTTCTTTGCCTCGGCTGCTCTCAGCTCGGGCATGCTGACGCTTCGGACTTCGCCGCTTAAGCCTACCTCTCCGAAAACTATCATGTCCTTCGGAACCGGTCTGTTTCTGTAGCTGGAGACCACGGCCACCACTATCCCCAGGTCAATGGCAGGCTCCAGCATCCTCATTCCTCCCGCCACGTTTACGTAGGCATCGCAATCCGAGGTCTTAAGCCCCATCCGTTTCTCCAGCACCGCCATTAACAGGTTGAACCTGTTAAGATCGGCTCCGGTAGCCTGTCTCTTGGGAAAGCCGAAGCTGGTCCGGGCCACAAGCGCCTGTATCTCAAGAAGGATCGGCCTCGAGCCCTCCATGGCGCAGGCGACCACAGAACCGGAAGCGTCCTCAGGCCGGCCCGACAGCATGTATTCCGAGGGATTCTTTACTTCAAAAAGGCCTTCGGAGCGCATTTCGAACACACCAATCTCATTGGTGGAGCCGAAACGGTTTTTTACTCCCCTGAGTATCCTGTAGGAGGCATAACGATCCCCTTCAAAATAAAGGACGGTATCAACGATATGTTCAAGCACTCTGGGCCCTGCCACCATTCCTTCCTTGGTAACATGGCCGACTATGAATATTGCCGTGTTCAGAGATTTGGAAAGTTTAAGAAGAACGGCCGCAGCCTCTCTTACCTGAGATACCGAACCCGGTCCCGAGCTTACCGAATCCGTATACATGGTCTGAATAGAATCGATGACCGCTACTGCGGGCTTACTCTCGGTCAACACCTCCGAAACCCTGTCCAGATCGGTCTCGCAGAAAAGCGAAAGCTTATCATTAAAGTCTCCGAGCCTCATGGCTCTCATCTTTATCTGTTTGGGCGATTCCTCCCCCGATACATACAGGACTTCATTTCCCGCAGCCGTAAGGTTTCTGCATACCTGAAGAAGCAGGGTCGACTTCCCTATCCCGGGATCTCCTCCTACCAGAACAAGGGAGCCCGGTACTATACCGCCTCCCAGAACTCTGTCAAATTCTTCGATCCCGGCCGTGATCCTTTCTTCGCTTTTGAGCTCTATCTCCGACAGTTTTGAAGGCGCATCGGCATGGATCGCCCGGCCTGCTTTTAACGGGCTGCCCTGAGTCTTTTTGGTTAAGTTCTCCTCGACAAAGGTATTCCACTCCCTGCAGCCCGGGCACTGCCCCAGCCACTTTGACGATTCATAACCGCAGCTGGCACAGTAAAAAACCGTTGTACGCTTTGCGTTTGCCATATTGCTCCTTCAGCAATCCCATCCTACAGTGAGATCTTAACAGCTACCTCCTCCTCGTTTGAAAGCTCTACCGAGAAGCTCAGCTTTCCACCGAGATTGGTCTTCATCCTTCCGATACTCCTGCCTCCGACGGTTACATCATATTCCGTATCCTCGGAGAGCCCTACCGTGATCTGGGCATCTTCATCCCCGGATACGGTAAATTCCATACCATCCTTTGTGATCCTGAGCGAATTAACGGCTGTTCCCGGATCCGATTCATAAACGAAAAGACCGTCTCTCTCCAGCTTTGTAAGCTCATGAAAGGTCTTTACCTTATAGAGGTTTCCCTCATACTCGAAATCCTCAAGCTTGGTCTTTTTTTCAAGCCCGTAATCCCCAAAGCTCAGAGTCCCGTCTGATTCGATCCTGATAAGTTCCTTCACTTTTGACATCGCTTTACCCCCTATTGCTGTCATTTCCGCGTCGATTTTGATCGTCCCTTCCGACACGGACTTTACTTTATGTTCCTGATCGTTACTGTCCGGGCCCGAAGAGCTTTGAACAGCAACTCCCGATCATTTCCCGACGATCTTTATCTCATCCTTTACAAAGCTGATGGTCACGTCTTCGCCCTCATGTATCCTCCCCTCAAGATAAGCTTCGGATACAGGGTCCTCGAGCATGGTCTGAACAGCCCTTCTTAAAGGCCTTGCACCGTATTTTTTATCAACACCCTTTTCGATCACATGCTTCTTGGCCGAATCACGCACCGTCAGACGGATATTAAGCTCTTCCGCCGCCCTCTTTTCGAGCTCTGTAGTCATAATGGTCACTATCCGCTTCATATCATCCTGATTCAGCGCGCGGAAAACTATGATCTCATCGATACGGTTGAGGAATTCGGGGCGGAATATCTTCCTGACCTCCTCCATGACCCCCGACTTCATCTTCTCATGATCGACCTTCTCGTTCTTCTCCACCACGAATCCCAGGTGCTTGGGCTCTATTATCCTTGAAGCCCCGGCATTGCTGGTCATAATGATGACACAGTTCTTGAAGCTGACCTTCCTTCCGTTTGAATCGGTGATGTGTCCGTCATCAAGAACCTGAAGGAGGATATTGAAAACATCCGGATGGGCCTTCTCGATCTCATCAAAGAGCACAACCGAGTAAGGATTCCTTCTGACCTTCTCGGACAACTGGCCTCCCTCCTCATAGCCGACATATCCCGGAGGCGATCCGATAAGCTTTGAGACGGTATGCTTCTCCATGTACTCTGACATATCGACCCTTATCATCGCATCCTGGGTTCCGAAGAGAACCTCGCAAAGAGCCTTTGACAGTTCAGTCTTGCCCACGCCGGTCGGTCCCAGAAACAGGAACGACCCGATCGGTCGATTCTTTTCCTTAAGCCCTACTCTGCCTCTCTTTATGGCTCTGGTCACTGCGCTCACCGCTTCGTCCTGACCGATCACCCGCTTTTTCAGCTCCTTTTCGAGCTTTAAGAGCTTGCTGCTCTCTGCTTCCCTGACTCTCTGCAGAGGGATCCTGGTCCATTCGGAAACTATCTCGGCGATATCCTCCCTGTCAACCACTAAAGCCCGTTTCTCGAGCTTTGCCTTTCTCTTAAGCTTCTTCTCCCTTTCCTCCTTAAGCTTTTGCTGCTCCTTTAACAGACTCGCATAGTCATCAAACCTGTCCTCTGCTACAGCAAGCTCCTTTTTTTCATCATATTCCCTCATCAGGATATTGAAGTCGCTGCTCTTGTCCTCTTTTCGGTAAAGCGAGAGCCTTACCTTTGCCGCCGACTCGTCCATCAGGTCGATAGCCTTATCGGGAAGGAACCTGTCATTGATATATCTGGTGGAAAGCCTTACGCAGGCCTCAGCCGCATCATCCGTAATGACGACTCCATGATGTTTTTCGTAATTGGGGCGCAGTCCCTTGATGATCTTTATGGAGTCTTCCTCGGTGGGCTCCTCCACGGTTATCTTCTGGAACCTTCTCTCCAGCGCGGCATCCTTCTCGATATATTTTCTGTATTCATCATAGGTTGTTGCCCCGATGAGCTGGATCTCCCCCCTTGCCAGTGAGGGCTTTAATATATTGGAAGCATCTATCTTTCCCTCAGAGCCTCCGGCACCGATTATAGTATGTATCTCATCAATGAAAAGGATTATATCTCCGGACAGAATGACCTCATTTATAACCCGTTTGATCCTTTCCTCGAACTCTCCCCTGTATTTGCTGCCTGCTACCATTGCGGAAAGGTCCAGCGTCAACAGCCTCTTTCCCGTAAGGCTCTGGGGAACGTCGCCGGAGATTATCCTGGCGGCAAGCCCTTCGACGATAGCCGTCTTTCCCACTCCGGGCTCACCCACAAGACAGGGATTGTTCTTGGTCCTTCTGCTGAGAGTCTGTATTATCCTCTGGATCTCGACTTCTCTTCCGATGACCGGATCTAATTTCCCCTCTTCGGCAAGCTCCGTGATATCTCTGCTGAACTGATCCACTAAAAGCTCATTGCCTTCCCCGTAGAAAGAAGTCCTCTTCCCGGTGAATCTGGCGCTCTGAAGCTCTTCTCTGTAATCTCCGGGATCCTCTCCCATGGATAGAAGCGTATCAACGTAGAGCTTCTGGAGGTTTATCCCCAGGGTGTTTAACAGCCTGATGGCAAGATTATCCATGTCCTTGATCAGGGCTATCAGAAGATGTTCGGTTCCTATGGAAAGCGCCTTGAAGGAGTCGGCAACGGTTTCCGCTCCTTCCAGGATATCCTTAAGCTTGGGAGTATAGCCATCCCTTTCTAACAGAGCCGTATCGTCCACCAGGGCTATCTGGTCCTCGATCAGTCTCTCTATATCCTCTCCTCTGACTCCGTTATCGGTTAATACCTTAGAGGCTACCCCCTCCTCTTCCAAAAGAAGTCCCAGCAGCAGATGCTCTGTACCTACATAGCTGTGTCTGAGACGTTTTGATGCCTTAGCGGCCAGAGCCAGTGCTTTTCTGGCCCTGTTGTTATAGTCAAGCGGCATTCATCCTTCTCCCGTATATGTGAATGTTTCATTATCATTAGTTGCCCGACAAAAGCCCGTTGGGCAGCTTATTATCATGATGATGATCGGTCATTTAATGATATCAGGGTCAAAAGCACT
>DNAD01000294.1:5300-8056 GCA_003484785.1 Lachnospiraceae bacterium | reverse complement strand
GAAATGTTTTTCCGACTCTTCTTCGGCCATACACAATAATCAACTGAGCTTCTTTTTCTGTAAAAGCCCGATTCAAACGTTCAATTTCTTTCTCACGTCCAATAAGATCATTCATATACGCCTCCCAATTTTATCTTTATGTCATATTTTACATGCGATAAAGATAAAAATCAACTTATTTTATCTTTATCGATATCAAAATTGCAGATTAAGATAAAATATCTCGGGGTGTTAGGAGCTGTTAATAAATAACTATTAAGTATTGCGCAGGATTTTGCTTTGAAAGCGCTGGTAAAAATTCATGCGCATAGCGGGCTATGTGTTACCATTCACGGGTAACGGTCTCAGATATGATAAGCGGGATTTATAAACTTTTTCACTGAGAAACCCCTTAAGAATATATAACGATTTTCTGTCAAAACATATGTTCCCGTCAGTTCCTGATATTTAACGGGTTTCATGACGGAAATGCCGATCCTGAACCTACCACAGGTTTTTTACAACATCCCCTTTAAAATAGAGATTCCCTTTTACGTCTTCCTTTACGGGAGTAATATAGCCCTGCCTGAGCATATACAGCAGATTCTGTCTTGAGCAGTCCAGAATACCGCAGGCCTGTGTCGTATCCACCAATCCATTCCTGACAAAGGCAAGCAGTTCCTTACCGGTAAGCGGGATCTTTTTTCCTTTCTTATACAGAACCCCGGCAGGGATATCGATGGAATTGTTAAAGGTTATAAAATATCCTGCTGCCCCTACCCGGCAGGTTTCAAACAAGGCTTCATTATTCATGATCTTGTCAACATCTTTTATTTCTGCAAGGCTGCTCAAATTTATCTTCCTTACTGTTTCATCAGCAAACATACAAAGAAGATCCTTATCTGTAAGAATGACGCACTGTGTAATATTGTGTCTCTGCCTCCTGCGGACATATTCCGGGAATTCTTTCACGGGCTTTATATATAGGCTGTCCTGAGAGCATTTTCCTTCAGACAATTCCAGAAATTTCATTTCGTCATATTCCTTCAGGCCATGATTCTTCAGTATCATACCAATATTCTGCCTTGAGGGAGGTATGATACGATTCTGCACCCATACGAGACTGTCACTTCGCGGAATGGTAAATACCCCCTTTTTTACATACGGAACAAACAAAAAAGGGGCCGACCATTCATCCAGTCCGTCCTTCAGCTCAACAATAAAGCTGCCCTCCTTCTCAAAATAAAGAAGGATTCCGAGTTCTCTTTCATCATCTTCATCCAGTATCTTAAAGATTCTCATAAACGTTATACCTTGAACAGATCATTTCCCATATACGCTCTATCAAAGTATCTGATATCACTCCGTCAAGGCCGTCAAGCAGAAGCTCCTTATCCGATGCCTTAAGCCTGTTGGGAAATACATGCTTTTTATCTCTGATCAGTGACAGATTCTCAAAGCAGGAGCCGGTTCCTATGAAATTCTGACACCTTCTGTCCTCCATGATATCAAAGCTTTGCACTTCCTTATCCGAACCGCAGGAAAATAAAAGTGACAGGCCATGGTCAAAAAGCGGAGCGAGCCTTATGGTATGTGCCCGTGAATTTCTAAGCACCTCAATATTGGCCCCATGTCTGTCTCTGTTAAGAATGATATAATCAACCGCGATCATCCGGTCAACATAGTCGCCAAATCCCTGACGTCTGCAAAAATCATATCTGGATTCCTCTTCGAGGGAGTTCAGTCTGTAAAAATCATCCAACGCGATCTTGCTCTCCCCGCGCTGTTTAAAATCGCCGGATGCGCAAAGATACGTATTATATGTCCTGCCTTCTATCTCGATATCTGCGTTGATAAGATCATAGCTCAAATGCTCAACGCCAAAAACGGTCAGTAATCTGTCTACTATGATCTCATTTACGCATTCATGACCGGTTATGCCCTTTTCGATATCAAAATTCGACAGCTTATAGTATTTCTTTTCTCCGCCCAATTCGGAAGATGACTTAAGGAATGTCCCTGCAGTGCCGGAGGAGCTTCTTATATGTGACCATTTCAGGAATGTAAGATCCTGTCTGTCCTTTATCAGCATTAATCACCTCTGCATGCTACTGAAAAACGCAGGTAAAAACTATTGACGCGCGTCAAATACTCTCGAAGCAATGATAGCACAGTATTTGACGTGCGTCAATCAGATGATCTAAATCCCCAAGGCTGTTTCATATCCCAAGTTACTATTCACGGCCCTTTGGACCGTGATAGTAACGGATGAATCTGCAAAATCCAAATATATGATCATCGGAAACCGGATCAAATGATCTTCTCCTTCGGAAGATGTTTTCTTATCATGTCTTCAAGCATGGATGAGGTAAAGGGCTTTGACATAAAGTCGGAAAAACCCTCCTCTCCGAATTTCCCGCGGATGCCCTCCTCTTCGTCAGCGGTGAGCAGGATGAACACCGAGCCGGCATTTATACCGTTTTCGTCCTCTTTGATCTTTCTAAATACTTCCACTCCGTCAATACCGGGCATCTTCAGGTCAAGGAAGATGATATCGTACTTTTTTTCCGACATCATTTCGATTGCCGTATAGCCGTTCTGTGCATTATCAATATCTATCCCGCTGTTCTTAAGATAAAAGCCCACGAGAGTAAGGTTCATCCGGGTATCATCCACAACGAGGATCGAAGTATCCCGCGTCATAAGACCTTCCTCTTCATCCAAAACCTTTATCTCATCACCGCAGTTCTCCTCTGCGCCGATCTGCAAAGCAGATC
>DNAD01000294.1:1421-5182 GCA_003484785.1 Lachnospiraceae bacterium | reverse complement strand
GCAGATCGGAAAGATTCATTATCTGCGCCGATCTTTTCTTCCTCACTATGAATTATCCCCTGCATAACCTCGAAGGAGAACTCCGAGCCCTCTCCGTATACACTCTCCACCTTAAGCCTCGAATCCATGAGCGCCAGCAGATTGTTTACTATATTAAGCCCCAGCCCGGTTCCTTCGACCCTGTAATTCTTTGATTTGTCAACCCTTTCAAAGGGAATGCTGAGCTTTTCGATATCCTCGGGCTTTATACCGATGCCGGAATCCTTAACGCTTATCTTAAGCAGTACATGGTCCTTATCGGAAATATCTCCGCTTACGCTGAAGGTGACCACTCCCTCATCCGTGTATTTGACAGCATTGCTGAGGAGATTTAAAATGCACTGACTTATCCTTTTTTCATCTCCGAAAAGGATGTCGGGCAGTTCCTCATCCACCGAATACTCAAGCTTAAGCCCCTTTTCCTCCGTGGAATAAGCGATCATTCCGGCCAGCTCATCCATAACCTCCCTGACGTTATAATCAACGGGAATGATCTCCATTTTCCCTGCCTCAAGCTTCCCGGTATCCAGGATATCATTGATAAGCTGCTGCAGCAGCCTGCCGGAGCTTTTGATGTTCTCCGAGTACGTTAATATATCCTCATCATTACATTCCTTAAGGATCATCTCATTCATGCCAAGGATGGAATTGAGGGGTGTGCGGATCTCATGCGAAACCGCGGAATAGAAGGCGGATTTTGCCCTGTTTGCATCCTCGGCCTCCTTTACTGCGGCAATGAGGTCTCCCGACATTTCCTTAAACATCCTCGAAAGCCTGTCATAAAACGGAACGATCAGATCATTCGACGGTCCGGAGCCTGCACTCAGATCCTCCATACCGGCAGTTTCTATAATGTGTACCGTTTTACGTACAGGACGTTCAAGCCCCGTTTCTTTAAAAAATACTGATACCAGCGCACTGTTCAGCTCTCCCCCGTAACCGTTAAGATAGAATATCTCTCCGTATCCGTATACAGCCGCCGTTTCCCTTATCTGCTTCCTGTAGAGTTCGATCTCTTCCAGTTCTCGTTCCTTCAGGAACATAACACGGTTTGCGCATACGATCAAAAGACCTGCCTGTGCTTCAAAGGCGGCTATTTCGTGAGTATCCCTGTTCACCTCTTCAAAAAGGTCATCAGAATTCCCGTAGCTTAAGCTTATCCTGTCATTAAGGTAAACAGGAGCTCCGAAAACCAGCTGGCCGTCCTTCGGGCCCGTGATGCCGATACGTGAAATCCTGACACCGTTTCTGTCTATTATCAGAGGGAATTCACTCAGGTTCTGAGGGATTATCTGGTCATTGCGAAGCCCCAGGTATTTATTGTACACAAAAGAAGCAGGCTTCCCATCAATCTCATCAACAAAGAAGGGGTTCTCCTCCTTTGTTACGGTCATGGTCTTTCCGACGGGAACCCAGCCGAGATTATAGTGGGTCCTTATGTTTAACGACTCTCCCCGGAATATGAGCGCAAGCAAATGCCCTTCCATAACTTCCCTGCCGGGTTCGTAACCGAAAGAGCTGTATCCGGTATTAAGAGAGGTCTTTAGCCCAAAGACCGGAATATCCTTCAGCTCCTTAAGTTCCCTGAGAATATCCTCTGTCGAGCTGAAATAATCAGGCGGCACCAGAAATACTCCCCGGACATCCTTTGTGTCCGAAATAAGCTGCTTAAGTTCACGCCCCTGCCTTTCCTCTTCCCTGAATCCCGCTCTGATCCCGTAAAGAGATGCACCGGAATTCTCGAAGAACATAAACGTCAGAAGGCAGCCTCTCTCCTCACCGGACCCGTCTAATCTGCCATTTAATATGTCAGTAAAGCTGTAGCAGTTAGAACCTATTATCTTAAATCCCTGGAAATGCCTCAGTATCTCCTGTTTGAAAACGGTAAAGTCATCCTCGTTCCAGAGCTGGGCCCAGGCAAGCAGGACCTTGCATGAGGCAGATCTGTATACGGGTTTTTCGTGTATCTTTTCCGCTATCTCCGGAATCTCGTCTATACTGTTCAGTCTGTAAGTATTTTGAATCATGTCCGGGCCCTTATCCTTTCCTTCCCAGGTGCCGCTCACAGCTTTGGAGCATTTCTAGGAATTGATCCGGTCCGGTGAACGAACCGGACCGGCACGAACAGGTTCGTGCCAAAGTACACAATCTGCCAGGAAGACTGGCACACCGCAAGCCGCTTCGCAGATCATTAAAGCCATGTTCGGCTTTTACGGTTATACGATTATGCTGCCTTTTCGGTAAAGAGTCTCTTCAGGATGATGGGGGTTATGACGGAGGAAACAATAATCAGCAGGATGACTGCCGCAAAATACACAGGAGCCATCACATGTGCATCAAGCCCCTTTCGGGCAACGATCAGTGCCACCTCGCCCCTGGTCATCATCCCAACGCCGATACGAAACGAGTCCATCCTGTCAAATCCGCAGAGCTTTGCCGCCAGGGCGCATCCCATGATCTTTGAAAGCAGCGCCGTGATGATAAAGCAGATGCTGAACCAGAATATATGTACGGTCATTGAGGACAGATCCGTCTTAAGACCGATCCCCGCAAAAAATATCGGCGCGAAGATCATATAGCTGCTGATGTCTATCTTTCTTTCCACATAGGAAGCATCCTTTATGGTGCATAACACAATACCCGCCACGTAGGCCCCTGTAATATCCGCGATCCCGAACCAGGTCTCCGCCGCATAGGACATAAACAGACAGAATGCAAGGCTGTAGATCGGGATCCGCTGGGTATGGGGATTTTTTTCGTCAAGCAGAGTCATTGCCTTATGTACCGCAAACCCTACTATAAAAGCAGCGGCAAAAAAGAGGAGGATCTTTATTATGACCTGACCGACTCCGCCCTTTCCGGTCGCCGCTCCCAGCACGCAGGTAAGAACGATGATGCCAATCACATCATCTATGACAGCGGCTCCCACGATGGTCGTGCCGACCTCGGTCCCAAGCTTCCCCATTTCCTGAAGGACCGCCACGGTGATCGAAACACTTGTCGCAGTAATGATCGTACCCATAAACACGGCGCTGTAGAACTGTTCCGAAGGAGGTGCGGAAAACCCGTTAAATATCCCGTATATGAAAATTCCTCCCAAAAGCGGTACAAACACTCCCATGGATGCGATGAACAGCGCTTTCGGTCCCGACCGGATGAGCTGCTTCAGATCCGTTCCCAGCCCCGTGGAAAACATCAGCAGGATGACACCCATCTCGGCAAATATCTCTATCGGTTCGGTCATCTGAACTATATTGAGAACTGCGGGACCCACCGCCAGCCCGGCGACGATCTCCCCAACTACCTGCGGCGCTCCAAGACGTTTGGCTAAAAGCCCAAGAGCCTTTGCGCTGAAAATAAGAATTGCAAGATCTAACAGAAACCTCAGATCCATATATGACTCATCTCCTCACAATCATTGATGACGGCTGCCCTTAAGTACAGCCCATTCAGGACAGGCTCCCGAATAAAGAAGGGGACGGTTCCATAATCACGTCCCCCAGCTGTGTCTATTCTGTAACCTCTGTCTTACGATTCTCTCTGTTTTTGATCTCTTCGGTAATGTCGGCGATGAAGTCCTTAAGCTGCTTCTGTCCCTCATCTCCCCTGAAGCGGCTCCTTACGGAGATAAGCCCCTCTTCCTCCTCCTTCTGTCCGAGGATCAGCATATAGGGCACTCTCTCAAGCCTTGCCTCCCTGATCTTATAGCCTATCTTTTCCGA
>DNAD01000294.1:0-1259 GCA_003484785.1 Lachnospiraceae bacterium | reverse complement strand
AGCCAGGTAGGGAATTTGCCGGCGCAGTTTTCCGTAAGCACTCCGATAAACCTCTCGACCGAGCCGAACACAACTCTGTGTATCATTACCGGCATATGCTCCTCGCCGTCAGAGCCGGTATAGGAAAGCTCAAAGTTCTGAGGCAGCTGGAAATCAAGCTGGATGGTTCCGCACTGCCAGGTCCTCCCTATGCAGTCCTCAACATGGAAATCAAGCTTGGGGCCGTAGAAGGCGCCGTCTCCCTCGTTGATCTCATAGGGAAGCCCCAGATGCTCCACCGCATCCTTAAGCCCCTGAGTAGCCTTCTCCCAGTCCTCAAGGGATCCCATGTGATCCTCGGGCATGGTGGAAAGCTCGATATGATAATCAAACTCCAGCTTCTTATAGACCTCATCGATGAGTCGCATGATATGAGCGACCTCTGACTCCACCTGCTCCATGGAGATAAACTCATGGGCATCGTCCTGATGGAAGGCCCGAACCCTCATGAGACCGTGAAGAGCCCCGCTCTTTTCATGCCTGTGTACCAGTCCTACCTCGGCGTAACGAAGGGGCAGATCCCTGTAGGATCTGGGTTCATTTTTGTATACAAGGATCGAACCGGGGCAGTTCATGGGCTTTATGCAGAACAGCTCCTCATCGATCATGGAGGTATACATGTTCTCCTTATAGTGATCCCAGTGGCCGGAGGTTACCCACAGCCTCTGATTCAGCATTACCGGTGTCTCTATTTCCTGATAGCCGTTTTTGTAATGGATCTCTCTCCAGTATTTCATCAGCTCGTTTCGGAGGATCATGCCGTTAGGAAGAAAGAAGGGGAAGCCCGGTCCCTCATCGGAGAACATAAACAGCTTCATTTCCTTGCCGATCCTTCTGTGATCCCTCTTTTTGGCCTCCTCAAGCCTGGTGATGTATTCCTCCAGATCAGATGCCTTTGTATATGAGGTTCCGTAGATCCTTGTAAGCATCTGGTTATCGGAATTGCCCCTCCAATAGGCGCCCGCAAGCTTCATCAGCTTAAAAGCCTTAACCGGCTTTGTGGACATCAGATGGGGGCCGGCGCAGAGATCGGTAAATTCACCCTGCTTGTAAAAGCTCAGCTCTGCATCCTGTGGAAGATCCTGAATAAGCTCCACCTTGTAGGGCTCGTTCCGGTCCTTAAAGAATTTGATCGCCTCTTCTCTCCCCATGGTAAAGCGCTCGATCTTCAGATCCTCCTTGACGATCTTCTTCATCTCTGCCTCTATGGCAGGGAAATT
>DNAD01000165.1 GCA_003484785.1 Lachnospiraceae bacterium | reverse complement strand
ATGTTCGGCAAGGAGAGCGCCGGCATTCCTGAAGAGCTTCTTGTGGGAAATGAGGAGAACTGTGTAAGGATACCCATGCTTGAGGGGATCAGATCCTTAAACCTTGCAAATTCAGTGGCTGTGATATTGTATGAGGCGCTGAGACAGAACGGCTTCTGTGAGCTTCAGTCACAGGGAAAGCTTCACAGGCTTAAATGGGGCGGAGAGTGATCATAAGCGTAATCCGGATATTTAAGCGCCCCTTCAGTCGTACTGCTTTGATTTGGGCAGGGTGAAAATAAACTCGGAGCCTACGCCCTCCGTGCTGATAACATTAATGTTCTCGTTATGGGCCGTGATTATCTCTTTTACTATGGAAAGACCAAGTCCTGTACCCTTCTTATCTTTACCTCTTGAAACATCGCTCTTATAGAACCTGTCGAAGATATACTTTATATTACTCTTCGGGATGCCTATGCCGTTGTCCTTGACCGATACAAAGACGGTCTCATTTTTTTCCGTGGTCTCAACCTTGATATCCGATCTGGGATCGCTGAATTTGATCGCGTTATCTATAAGGTTATAGAGAACCTGCTCGATCTTTCCCTTATCCGCATATACGAACATCGCGTCACCCGTCAGTACCAGCCGGAATTTGAGCTTTTTCTGGCGGCAGATCCCTTCGAAGGTCTCGGCGGTCTTCTTTATCACGTTATTAATATCGAAATCCGTCCTGTCAAGAAGCATGCCCTTATCGGAAAGGTTATTCAGCGTCAGCAGGCTGTTGGTGAGCTTTGTCAGCCGTTCGGTCTCATTCAGCACTATGTTTATGTACTTTTCATGCATTTGGGGAGGAATGGTTCCGTCCACCATGGCCTCAAGGTAGCCTCTTATGGAGGTGAGGGGAGATCGGAAATCATGGGAAACGTTGGCGATGAACCTTTTCTGATCCTCCCCTGTCCTTGAGAGCCGGTCTGCCATATAGTTGAGGGAATCCGAAAGCCGCCCTATCTCATCACTTCCGCTTACCTTAAGCTTGTATTCCAGGTTGCCGCCGGCATATTCCGTGGTTGCTATGGCTATCTTCCTGATTGGCCTGTAAACAACGATCGTAAAGACAAAGAGGATTATCAGTGACAGAAGAAAGATCATTGCGGCGGAAATGTATACGATGTTCAGAAGCTCGTTGGAACGGGAATAGATTCCGCTCATGGGAGTATGGATCGCCACATAGCTCATCACCTGGAAGCCGGAATTGATGGGAGAGAGAACGGAAAGCATCTCATCCTCGAACATATTGTAAAAGTTTCCGATCATGTAATTCTTGCTGCCCATATCGGTGGGATCAAAGCCGCTTACGATGACAGGCTCCGCATCGGGAGAGCTTTGGGCGGAATCATATATGAGGTGGCCGTCCTTGTTGATTATCCATACTGTCACAGAGGTAAAGCTCTCCATTGCTTCCAGCTGGATAGTGATATCGTCTGCGGAGAGAAGGGCATTGTTTAAGCTTTCCGTGTATTTTCCGGATATCAGGTTGGCCTCTTTATACAGAGTGTTGGCGTTATAGCTTATGATATCGTTGAGTATCAGTTTAGAGGATACAAAGGTTACGGTCAAAAATGCCAGGAGCCCGAAGGCAAGGTAGGCTATGATGAATTTAATATAGATAGAATGCTTCATATTTATTTCACTTCAAACTTATATCCGATCCCCCATACCGTGGAAAGCCGCCACACCTCGTGATCCTTGATCTTTTCTCTCAGCCTTTTGATGTGTACGTCAACGGTTCTTGTATCTCCTATGTATTCGTAGCCCCAGATATGATCCAAAAGCTGTTCCCTTGTAAACACCTGGTTAGGGGAGGAGGCGAGGAAGTATAGAAGCTCAAGCTCCTTCGGGGGCATTTCGATGGATTTTCCGTAATAGATGACGGAGTAATTCGTGAGGTTTATGACAAGGTCGGGATATTCAACCGATTTAACGTCCGGCTCCTTTTCCTCGGGCCTGGATGCGGCCGTTCTTCTAAGCACTGCCTTGACTCTTGCCACAAGCTCCTTTGAATCGAAGGGCTTTTCAATATAATCATCAGCGCCGAGCTCCAGGCCGAGAACCTTGTCAAAGACCTCGCCCTTTGCCGAGAGCATGATGATGGGGGTCATGGATTTGCTGCGGATCTCTCTGCAGACCTGGTAGCCGTCTATACCGGGTAGCATCAGATCAAGCAGGATAAGGTTTGGTTCGTAGGTCTCGAAGGCCTTAAGCGCTTCTTCACCGTCCTGCGCGACCATGGTATTAAAGCATTCCTTGGTAAGATACAGGGAGATGATCTCAGCGATATTTGCGTCATCGTCAACAATAAGGATCTTCTGTTTATTAGCCATAAAATATATCTCCTGAATGAAACTTTTTATTTAAAATTAACGATGGTCACACCGGCGTCGCCCTCCCCGTACTCGGCCAGCCGGTAAGAGCTTACATAGCTGAGCCTTTTAAGGTGATGCCAGACCGCATTTCGTAGGGTGCCGGTTCCCTTGCCGTGAACGATGCGCACCGTGCTTAAGTGGGAAAGGCAGGCATCGTCAAGATATTTGTCAAGCTCGGTAATAGCCTCATCGGCGGTCTTGCCTATGAGGTTGATCTCAGCGGATATGGAGGAGGCCTTTGAGAGAGAGTAGGAACCGGCTTTGTATTTCTGCTTTATCTCTCCGATATCCGTCCCCTCGATCAGCTCAAGATCACGTATGTTTGATTCTATCTTCATTATACCGCACTGGACAAAGAGCTTGCCGTTTCGGTCGGGAGCGGAGAGAACATGTCCTTTGAGGTTCATGGAGATTATCCTCACATCCGAGCCCGGTTTGAAGTCCTCGGGCCGGTTTTTTGTACGTGAGGCCTTCGGAGTGATGATATCCGATCTGTTTTTCTGAACCTCCGTCAGTTTGTTCCTTACTGAGTCGCGCTTTTCCTCCATCTGCCTGATGGAGCCCGATTTCTGGAAGGTGAGGATCGCCTCATCGGCGGTATCCTTGGCTTCCTTAAGGATTTGGGCAGCCTCTTCTTTCGCCGATCTGAGCAGTCTGTCCCTCTGCTCTGACAGCTTCGTGTTTCTTTTATTATACTCCTCCTTAAGGCGGTTGAGTTCATCCTTTTCTTCGGCTATCTCATTTTTGATGTTCTCAAGAGTTACTCTTTCATCCTCCAGCCTTGTAAGCACGTCTTCAAGGCTTTCGTCCTGCCTGTTGATCTGCTTTTTGGCTTTTTCTATTATATAATCCCTTAATCCCAGCTTCTTTGATATAGCGAAGGCATTGCTTTTTCCGGGTACCCCAATGAGCAGTCTGTAGGTCGGGGAGAGGGTCTCCACATCAAATTCACAGCATGCGTTTTCAACACCCTTTTCCCTCAGGGCATAGACCTTGAGCTCCGAATAGTGGGTCGTGGCGATGGTGGTGACCTTTCTCTTATGAAGGTCATCAAGGATCGCAATGGCAAGAGCCGCTCCTTCTGTAGGGTCCGTACCTGCGCCCAGCTCATCGAAGAGGCAGAGTGAGCTTCGGTCGGCCTTTTTCAGGATCTCGACTATCTTTTTCATATGTGAGGAAAAGGTGGAAAGGCTCTGTTCAATACTCTGTTCATCGCCTATATCGGCGTAGATCTCCTTAAAAAGCGAAAGCTCGGAACGATCAGCCGCCGGTATATGCAGCCCCGCCTGGCCCATCAGACACAGAAGCCCGGCTGTTTTAAGGGACACGGTTTTTCCGCCGGTATTGGGACCGGTTATTATGAGCATGTTAAAATCCTCACCGATCCTCAGATCGATGGGCACAGCGGCAGCCTTATCAAGAAGGGGATGCCTGGCCTTCCTGAGCTTTATGATGCCTTTTGTATTGTAGACAGGCCGTGTCGCGTTCATGTCAAGAGCAAGACGGCCTTTTGCAAAGATGAAATCAAGCTTTATAACGGTCCTGCTGTTATAGGTAAGCTCGTCGATATGAGCGGAGCACTCAAGGCTTAAGGCCTTAAGGATAGCCTCGATCTCCCGCTGCTCTTCTATTGCAAGCTCCCTGAGTCTGTTGTTTAATTCAACGATGGCCGCCGGCTCTATGAAATAGGTGGAGGCAGAGGCCGACTGATCATGAACGAGACCGGGGACGTTTCCCTTGTATTCGGCTTTTACGGGAATGCAGTACCTTCCCTCGCGCATGGTGATGACACTATCCTGCAGATAAGATCTGTATTTATTGTTGACCATTTGGGTCAGTTCCGAATGGATCCTGTCTCCAAAAAGACGTATCTGGCGCCGTATATGCTTGAGCTCGCTGCTGGCATCATCACTTAATTCCTCTTCGGAGATGATGCATCGTTTCAGCTCCTTCTGCACATCGCTCAAAGGCTCGAGACCTTCGAAATATTCGGTCAGGGAGTCTGTATTTTCCCTGTCGGAGCGGCCGTAGGATTTTAAGGCAGAGGTTGTGTCCAGAAGCACAGATATCCTCAAAAGCTCGGGGATGCTTAAGGAACGTTCCTTCTTTAAGGCTTCAAGACATTCGCCTATGTCAGCCTTATCGGTAAATGGGGCAGAGCTGTTTCTTATGAGCCTGTTTAAGGCGTCCGCAGTCTGAGTCTGCATGGATTCGATGATCTCTTCCTTTGAGGAGGGAGTAAGCTT
>DNAD01000253.1:2177-5442 GCA_003484785.1 Lachnospiraceae bacterium | reverse complement strand
AGATCCTTACGGTTGTCAAACCTCCCGTTCTTTTCCCTGTAGTCCACTATATTCTTAGCAACGGTCTTGTTGATGCCGGCTATGTATTCAAGCAACGATGCCGAAGCGGTATTCAGATCCACTCCTACCTTGTTAACACTGTCCTCCACGACCCCTTCCAGAGCCTCCGACAGCTTCTTCTGGTTCATGTCGTGCTGGTACTGGCCCACGCCTATGGACTTGGGGTCGATCTTAACAAGCTCCGCGAGAGGATCCTGGAGCCTTCTTGCTATGGAGGCCGCGCTCCTCTGTCCTACGTCGAAGTTCGGGAACTCCTCGGCCGCAAGCTTGCTTGCGGAATATACGCTGGCCCCCGCCTCATTGACGATCACATACTGCACATCGGCGTCTGTCTCCTTAAGCAGATCTACGATTATCTTCTCCGACTCTCTCGAAGCGGTTCCGTTGCCCACCGAGATCAGCGTGATCCCGTATTTCTCGATCAGCCCCTTTACCGTCTTCTTCGACTCTTCCACCTTGTTCTGAGGGGCCGTAGGATAAATAACAGTGGTATCTAACACCTTTCCCGTGGCGTCCACCACGGCGAGCTTGCACCCTGTCCTGAAGGCAGGATCCCATCCCAGCACCACCTGGCCGGTAATGGGCGGCTGGAGAAGAAGCTGCTTCAAGTTCTTTCCGAACACGTCGATGGCACCGTCCTCCGCCATCTCCGTAAGCTCATTCCTGATCTCTCTTTCGATGGCCGGCGCGATCAGCCTGTCATAGCTGTCCTTTACCGCTTCCTTAAGCACGGGAGTGGTATACTCGTTGTCAGAGGTGATGACCTGCTTCTCAAGATAGGTGATTATCCGTTCCTCAGGCGCGTTCAGCTTCACGGTCAGCACCTTTTCCGCCTCTCCCCTGTTAAGGGCAAGGATACGATGGCCAACCAGCTTGCTTACGGGCTCTTCAAAATCATAATACATCTCGTATACAGATTTCTTCCCTTCCTCCTTTGCGCTTGAAGAGATAACTCCCTCTTCCCTGGTTATATCCCTGATATAGATACGGTAGTCAGCCTCGTCGGAAATGTTCTCGGCAATGATATCCCTGGCTCCGTCTATGGCATCCCGGGCGGTCATTACCTCCTTTTCCTCGTTTATGAAGGCCGCGGCCGCGTTTTCCAGAGGCTCGGTAAGCTCCTGCTTAAGGATGAGCTCCGAAAGAGGCTCAAGGCCCTTTTCCTTTGCAACCGTCGCCCTGGTCCTTCTCTTCGGCTTGTAGGGCCTGTAAAGATCCTCCACCACTACCAGCGTCTCTGCGGCTTCTATGGCCGACTTAAGCTCGTCCGTAAGCTTGCCCTGTTCTTCTATGCTTGCGATGACGGCTTCCTTCCTCTCCTCGAGGTTTCTTAAATACTTAAGCCTCTCATCCAGGTTTCTCAACTGCTCGTCGTCAAGCTCTCCCGTCGCTTCCTTACGGTACCGGGCTATGAAAGGGATCGTATTCCCCTCATCGATAAGCTCAACGGCAGCATTTACCCGCCATTTCTGAACCTTCAGCTCATCACTAAGCTTCTGAATAATATCCATTGCCTGTTTCCCCCTTCAGATCTCTGTAAAACAAACTATAAGCCGTATTAAGATACGGAGCCACATATATGAGCGCTATACCGTATGTGAACAGCACGAGCACAAACCAACCCGCAAAGGTCAGTGTAAGATAGATAAACCTTAATACATTGCCCCGCATCATGGCAATGCTTTCCCTGATGATATCGATGACCGGCTTCTCCGGGTCCTCCAGGTAAATATAATACGCCGGAAACATATATGCGTTGACAAGTATCATCAGCGCGGCAAAGAACACCTCAAGAAGCATTCCGGCAAAAAAGGCACCGCCGCTTACATTTCCCGAAGAGATCCCTCCGGTTAAAATGTCCACAAGCGTCCTCACCCCTCCAAGGGAGGAGGCTGCCCATACCAGAAAGCCCAGTATTATTATCTTGTCGGGATTGTATTTGAACGGAAAGAAAAGATCCGCAAGTGACGGCTTAAGGTCTGAGGCCACTGCAAGACACATTCTCCTGTAACCGGTGTATACAAGCTGGGCAAGGAGTGAAACAATGATGGACAGGGCAAAGGACATAAGCATGGGCTCAGGCGCCGCAAAAGCATCCATAAGCTCTTCTATCGAGCCTGCCGATCCGGGATCAACCCCCATTACCATTATTGCGGCCTCTGCCATCACAAGGGTAAGGATCATCAAAAGCATCAGCGCGGTAGCGCTTATCATTATTCCGTTATGCTTCGAAAGCCTCCGTCTGGCTATCGCTTTAAGCTCCGATACCGGTCTCATTTCTATCCTCGTCCGCGCCGGATCCTTTAAAATCGCGCTTCGGAACAAACAGGGCTGTGGATTTATACAGTATAACTGCCTCAGAATAAGGTGCTCATTCCGCCCGGCTCCTGACCGACAGCGCTTGTTCAGGATCCGGCCGAAATGCGTATCTTATTATGAGGCAGTTTCTTAAGGAGGGATTAAAGGATCCGCTGACTGAATGATTTCCTCTTCTGCCCTCCCAAAATAAACCGTGCGCACAGGAAGCTCATCCTGTCCGTCATTATATATGGTAGATCACACCGAAAGATCCAGATTCCGCCCGAGCAGCGCCTGGGCATCCGTACTCTTTTTATCCTTCATATAGGGATTATCTTCATTTCTGTAGGCTATCCTGGTGGTGGTAAGCCCCCCGCTTACGTAAGTCCGTCCGCATTCGGGGCAGACCGCGGTCTGAAGCTTAACACTGGCCTGAAGGACTTTGCCGTCTCCCTGCTCTGCCTTCTTATAGGCATTGGAGACATGCTCCATCTCGTGAGCCCTGACCTTCGCCGGTGCCTCCGTGGGAGAGATATGAGCCGCCGACTTAAAGGAGACCATCTCATCCGAACCGTCCTGGTACTTACGGTTAGCACAGGTCTCACATTCGGCAGGGGACACTCTCTTGCCCGGAGCGACCTCCCTGGACTCTCCGGGGTTCTTGACCGCGCCGGTGCCTTCGGTCTCTCCGGCCCTTCCGGGGCCCTTAAGGCCCGAGAGCATATAGGGACTCGGATTTCCAAAGCCCGTGCCCTGTCTCATGGCATTATTATACGCGTTCATCGCGTAATTCATTCCAAAACCCGAAATACCGGCCATCCCGTCCTCCGTGAAAACCGTAAACCTCCCCACTTTGTACAAGAATACCACATTTCGGCCCGGATTTCAAGCGCCCTTAACCCTTTAA
>DNAD01000253.1:200-2120 GCA_003484785.1 Lachnospiraceae bacterium | reverse complement strand
CCTTTAATCCTCCAGCTCGAACATGTCGTGGATCGCGTTGACCGCCTTATCCACCTCTTTTACGTCAATGAGCACGGTGACCCTGATCTCCGAGGTCGAGATCATATTGATATTGATCCCCGAATTATAGAGAGCCTCGAACATCTTCGCCGCCACGCCGGGATTGGACATCATTCCGGCCCCCACTATGGAGACCTTCGCCACATCCTTGTTCATCGACAGCTCTTCAAAGCCCAGCTTGTCCTTCTTATTCTCAAGAGCTCCCATAGCCTCTTCTCTTGCGTCTCCGGGAACCGTAAAGGTGATATCCTTGGTTCCGTGACGCCCTATAGACTGCAGGATCATATCCACATTTATATTAGCCTTTGCCAGAACGTCGAATACCTTAAAGGCAATACCGGGAACATCCTTAAGCCCGATGAGGGAAACCCTCGTAACGTTCTTGTCCGCGGCCACACCGCTTACCAGCATTCTTTCCATCTTAACATCCTCCTTAACTACGGTACCCTCCTCCTCGGAAAAGCTGGAACGCACCACAAGCGTAACTCCGTACTTCTTCGCCATCTCAACGGAACGATTATGCAAAACCCCGGCCCCGAGGGTAGCAAGGTCGAGCATCTCATCGTAGGTTATCGCCTTAAGCTTCCTTGCGTTCTTAACTATCCTGGGATCCGCCGTATATACACCGTCAACATCCGTAAAGATCTCGCATTCATCCGCGTGCAGCGCGGCTGCCAGGGCAACGGCCGTGGTATCCGAGCCGCCTCTTCCGAGGGTTGTATAATCATCATATTTGTTAACACCCTGGAAGCCGGTCACTATGACGATCTTCCTCTGCTCCAGCTCGTTGCGGATCCTCTCGGTATCGATCCTCTTAAGCCTTGCGTTTGAATAAGCGCTGGTGGTATGCATGGATACCTGGAAAGCGTTTAAGGAAATGGCGGGCACCTTGTAGGTGGCCATGGCCATAGCCATCAGGGCAACGGAGGTCTGCTCCCCCGTGGTCAGCAACATATCCATCTCCCTCTTTGAAGGGTTGGGATTGATGTCCTTAGCCATATCAATGAGCACATCCGTCTGCTTTCCCATGGCGGACAGCACCACAACAACATCATTACCGTTCTGGTAGTCTCTTATGCAGCGTCTTGCCACATTCATGATACGTTCCTTATTGGCTACGGACGTACCTCCGAACTTTTTTACGATCAGCATTTTTCATAATCTCCTGTATAATCCCTATCGGTTGATCCTTATGCGTATGATAGCTGCGTCAAGCTTTTCAAAGGCGCGGTTAAAGTCCTTCTCGCTCATATAATCCGTGATGAAGCAGAAATCAGGGCCATCCTTCTCAAGGGTCTTTACGGTGACCTTGCCGAAAAGCTCCCCGATCTCCGAAAGCTTCGCTTCCGGAGTCCCGGACACTCTTACGTAAAACCTTCTGACAATACTGTCAAGGTCAAACAGCTGTGCCTTCTCATCCTTCCAGAATACGGGCATGTGCTTTCCGATATTGCGGGCGGCAGCCACGACGTCGGCCGCTACAGCACTGGCCGTAGGCAGCTTTCCCGCTCCTCTTCCGTAGAACATGGCATGACCCAGCATGTTTCCGTTTATGAAAATGGCATTGAACACTCCGTTTACAAGATATAACGGGTGTTCTTTTTCCACCAGCATAGGGGCCACAAAGGCGCAGACCTTATCCTCGTCATCGCTGCGAACGCTGGAACCGAGCAGCTTGATCGCATAGCCCATCGACCTGGCATACTCAATGTCTCTGTGGGTGATCCCTCTTATCCCCTCGGTGTGGACCTCCTGGAAATCCACCGTTTTTCCGAAGGCAAGGGAGGAAAGTATGGCGATCTTCCTGCAGGCGTCATACCCTTCTATATCCGCTTCGGGATTGCGCTCCGCATAGCCCTT
>DNAD01000253.1:0-131 GCA_003484785.1 Lachnospiraceae bacterium | reverse complement strand
AAGGCGGTGTCAAAATCCCATCCCTCCGTTTCCATCTTGGTAAGGATGTAATTAGTGGTGCCGTTTAAGATACCCGAGATCTCCTTTATCCTGTCGGCGGTAATGGAATCGTTGAGAGCCCTTATCACGGG
>DNAD01000237.1 GCA_003484785.1 Lachnospiraceae bacterium | reverse complement strand
AACACGCCGAAGCAGGCATGCCCCGGGATTGCCGTTACGGCACGGATCACAGCAGTTGCAAAGCCGTAGCTTAACACATAGCTGATATTCTCCCAAAGAGCAAAGCCCAGTGAAACGAAGGCCGCATAGACAACACCGTCATAGAGGCAGTTAAACTCCGGATTGTTCCAGGTATCCCTCTTTAAGAAAAAATATTTTGCCCCTTCCTCCGAACAGGCGACCACGATAAAATAAAGGATCACATCATGAGCCACCGCATCAGCAGGAACAGCCAGATCCAGTATAAAGGAGAGTATTCTTTCCGACACCAGTGCAACAAGGGACGAAAAAATACCGACCTTCATCAGGTTCCACAGCAGATACGGAGACTCCTTTTCCAGCCTGTCCGATTTATATACCTTGATCATCAGAAAGACCGCAGGTATCACGGCTGCGGCGATCAGGATCACATGCCAGACCAGAACCGGTTGTATGAGATAATAAAACATACTGCTTTACTCCGTGTTTTTGTCAGGAAAAATCTCACGCCTCTTCGATGGGCCCGTACTTTGCCTCAAACTCTGCTGCCGCGTCGAGAGTCTCAAGGAGGGCTAACTCCGCATTGGCGATAAGATAGGACGCAAGATCAAAGCAATCGTAGATATAGTTAACCTGATCCTCAACATAAGCCTCAAAATGCTTCTGATCCCTGGCCGCCTTCTTCTCGGCAATCTTTGCCTCGATGGTCATCTGAGCCTTTATCAGGTTGCTGCTGAGCTTGCTCTTGTTCTCTTCCTTTGTTCTCTCTACCTTATCCTGAAACGCCGCAACGTCTCCCTTTGCCGTACTGATCTTATCCTTGATGGCCTCCTCTTTTAATTCTCTGGCAACCTTTGCTTCCTCGGAGGCAGTCGCAGCCTTCTTGCTGAGCTCATCCAGCTTTACGCTGGCGTCCGCCAATTTCTCTTCCCACTTTTTAGCCATTTTTCCTTCTTCCTTTCTTTAAAATTATGATATATTTTCACATGACCCGCATGTAAAAACTTTTATTATTACTGTTCACAGCCTTTTGGACTGTGACAGTAACCGTTTATTATACTTATTTCTGCAGCATCCGTTTGACGGTATATATACCGAGGACGATGGAAAAGAGTATCCCCACCACCGCTATGAGAGGCGTTCCCCCCTCGGTCTTCGGCTGGATGTCAGCCGTGGCAAGTATACATGAGCCGAAGAACAGCACGCAGGAAAACATCGCGTATATAATATAGCGTACAATATTCTCCGTCCGTTTAAGAAGCTCATCATACCCGGTCAGCTCCAGGTTTATCTTCATCCGCCCCTTTACGAGGTTGCTTAAGGTATCAAAGGCCAGCACCGGTATCCTCGCCGCCTTCTTTCCAAGCTCCAGGGCATCCTTCCCGGCAGTAAGCAGGGTCTGTCCCAGATCAAAGGTCTCCTTCGCGCGGTCCATCAGCTTTTTGGAAATGATCTCAAAGAGATTCAGCTCCGGACAGAGCTCTTCGATCACTCCTTCGATGGTGGCTATGGAACGCACTAACATCGTAAACCTTCCGGGCAGCGAGATATGATGTCTGTCCGCAAGCGTCACGATCTCGTCAAAAAGGACTGTCATATTAAGATCGGCAATGCTGGTCACGTTCATGTACTTGCTCATGAACACGTCCAGATCCTCCACCAGCTTGTTGCGGTTTGTCTTTGCCGACGCAGCTCCGAGCGAGGTCAGCGCGTTTACAAAAGAATCCACATCCATTTCAAGCAGAGAGAGAATAAACTGCTGGATCACGCTTATATCGCCCTGTGTAAGGTGCCCTATCATACCGAAATCTATCCAGTAGGGCTTTTTGTTGCTGACCATTATATTCCCCTGATGGGGATCGGCATGGAAGGTACCGATATCCAGTACCTGATGGGCATAGTTGTCTATGATGGCGTGACCGATCTCCATCAGATCGCACCCCTCTGCCTCCAGCTTTTCTTTTTTGGATATCGAACAGCCGTCCACAAAGGTCATGGTAAACAGCCGCTCGGAGGTCAGCTCTTCTATTACCGTCGGACAGGAGATCACTTCCTCGTCATCGATACAATTTTCCTTAAAGAACCGGGTATTCTGAGCCTCCACCCTGAAATCCAGCTCCTCATTGGTAACCTTTTCAAGCTCTTCTATGACCGATAAAAGATCGACCATATCATCCTTGTTCTCATTTCCTTCCGAAATGACATTAAGCCCCTTTGCCAGGTTCTTAAGGAGGATGAAATCCTTCGCCATCAGCTCGGCGATGAAGGGCCTCTGAACCTTTGTAACAACCTTCGTTCCGTCCTTTAACACCCCGTAATGGGCCTGTCCTATGGACGCAGAGCCGATGGGCTCATCTCTGAATTCGCTGTAGATATCTTCGATCTTCCTGCCTGTTTCCTGTTCTATCACGGCACGGGCAAGGGCAGGATCAAGCTCCTTTACGTTCTGCCTGAGCTTTTCAAGCTCCTTGCAGTAGCTTTCAGGCAGAAGATCCACACGGCTCGACATGATCTGACCGATCTTTACATATGTAGGCCCCAGATCCTCAAGGGTCGTCCGAAGCTCCTCGGGCGTAAAGCCGTCCGCATAGAAATTATGGGCTGCAAACACCGCAAAGATCTCGGCAGAGCGGCGTTTTTCCTTCTTCTTTGCGCTCTTTACCTCCTCCTTCATAAACTCCTTCATTTCCTGATTCTGAAGAAGCGGGCTCTTTAAAAGCTGATCCATACGGCCGTTAAGCTCATCCAGCTTTTTCTGCATCTGTTCCAGTTCAGCGCTGTTCTCTGAAGCATTGTTCTGTTTTTTATTTGCCATGGTCTCTCCCTCCTGTTATTCCGTTCTCTGGGGCCAGATCCAGATAAGTTTGCAGGCGTCTACCGCCGATGATATAAGAAGCATGACCCCTATTGCCAGAAACAGCTCATGAGTCGAATCCCACCATAAATTAAGGATCAGTAAGATGCCCATCACCACGAGCAGCGAGCAAAGGATCACCAGGGTCTGCCAGCCCACTCTTCCCGATCGTCTGGCATAGGTCATCGCGTTAAAGATCCCGTAAGCCCCGTCAAGGATCAGGATCACGCCGAATAACCACCCCAGTACCCTCAGGACATCATGTCTGTAAAACAGGACGCACATCCCTGCGATATCCATGATCAGAGCCAGGGTAAAATAGATATACCGGATAAGAGTTTTGTTGCTCGCAATGAACTCAAGCACCCAGACAGTCGCTGTGATGACCAGGACATAACCAAGTACCGATGTCAGGGTCAGCTCATAGCGCTCCGGGCAGATGATCATCACGATCCCCACAGCCATCAGCACGATCGATATCATGATCGACTGTCGTTTCAGATTGTCTACCGTTTGGAACAGCATAATTTTCTCTCCCTTCTGCCTTCGTAAAGCCGTAAGATCCGCTCATTACCACACAGGCGGTTACTATTCACAGCCTTTTG
>DNAD01000275.1:2761-3238 GCA_003484785.1 Lachnospiraceae bacterium | reverse complement strand
GTGAATTTCCTTATAATAGTGCTTTCACAGCCGGAAAGCTCACTGCAGCAGCGTCTGCGCAGATCGTGCGCTTCCTTCCCGCTATGATCCCAACGAGTATAATATACACCAAAACTTGTGTATATGCCAGTCCTTTTATACCAGATGATGAATTGCATCTGTAATTTTATTCGATTATTTCATATTATTTTTATTGATTTTTTCCTCTTATTGATATAGTATAAGTGTTGGTTAAAGTGTCAGGGGCACATATCGCTGACCGCAGCTTTAGCCCCTCTTGTCGGCCGGCATGTCGGAATGGCAGACGAGGCAGACTCAAAATCTGTTGTAGGTGACTACGTGTGGGTTCAAGTCCCACTGCCGGCATAAAACCTGATCTGTGTCCGGAGGGCACGTCAGGTTTTTCTAATCTGTGAAAAAAAGGAGGCAAGTAATGAAACATAAGACACTCAAGACAATGCTTATGATCGCTATGTC
>DNAD01000275.1:0-2661 GCA_003484785.1 Lachnospiraceae bacterium | reverse complement strand
AATACCGTGGTTCTGACGACCGTAAGCGCTGAAAATGCCGCAGCGGATAATGAAGCCGTAACGGATAAGGAAACCGTAACGGATGCTTCTGCTGAGGATGCCGAAACAGCTGAAACCACCGATACCACGCAAGCTGCCGTTAAGGATTCCGACGCATCGGTCGCCGGCGGGACTGCTCAGGCAGAAGCTGAAGACAAAGATGCTGCCGCTGCTGAGAATGGCGGGGAAGCGGCCTTAGTATCTGATCAGGCTGCCTCCGGTGATGTTAAAACATATGATCTGTCCGACCCTGAAGGATATGCGAAGGCTCTTGCAAAGGCAAAGGGAACAGACGAACTGACCGGTGTCAATGAGGAAGGCAATGTGGATGACCTTACAAATATGTACGGTATCTTTGATATCACCGGTCTGAAATATGAAAAAAACAATCCGGCAGGAAATCTCACAAGGCTGAATCGTCATGTGACATATGATTATGAGAGCTACTCCCGTGCTGATTATATTCACCAGAATTTCTTAAGCGTATGCGGAAACGCCGGCTATATACTTTTCTCCCTTCCTGTCGGCTATGGTGATAAGGTTGCCTCCTTTGAACTGCTTGAAAGCTCAACTGAAGGCTCATCCGGAACAGTGATCGCCACATTTAACAAGACCAATACAAAAACTGTTTATAAGATCAACTCTCCTTCTTTCTTTTCCGATAAGGACTGTTATGCCGTTTACTATAATAAATTCAATACCAAGAAGCCCTTTTATTACACTATCCGCCCCAGAGAGACAGGAGGCGCTTACGGAGATTCGGGATATTCCTACCGTTATGTACCCAGTCCCGATATGGTAAGCAATGTGGAAACGACCTCTGTCAGCGCTTCAAAGGTTAAGATCACCTGGCCGCATGACAATTGTGTCAATACCTACGAGGTCTATCGTTCGATCAAGCATGTGCAGGATTTCACCGAGGACGAAAATACCTCCGATCTGACCAAGTATGAGCGCATCGGCACGGTAAGCGGAAGCGCCACCTTAAAAAAGGGAAGGCATTCCTTTGTTGACAAGAAGGTTCCCGATGCCGACAATTCCTTCTATTATATTATCAAGCCTATCATCACTCCTCAGCTGGCCCAGGAGGAATATTACGACATCTTTTTCTGCTCCGATCCGGTGGCAGGTCAGGCCTCTGTAAGTGATGCCAAGGTAAAGGCTCTCAATGTTAACCGCGCCAGCCTCGATAAATTCAAGCTGAGCTGGAAGGGGCTTAAGAACGTTAAGCAGTATACCATAACAAGATTCAAGAATAACGAATATGATTATGAATTCGTTTATGATATCGTAAAGAAGGATAAGGCGGTTCATACCTATACCGATTCGGATTTCAATCTCGGTGTAAACTATTATTATACCATACGTCCCACCTCTGACAGCGCCGACGGCAAAAAAACAAAAAGCGCGGTGGTCCGTTCCGTTCCTGCCAGTGTATCCGGTCTGAAGACTGACAAGCGCGGCAATAACAGAGGAGCGTATGTATCCTGGACGGATAACAGTTCCGAACGCAAAGCGGCCGAGAACCTTGGATATGAATACAGATATGAGATCAAGATCGATAACGGAGACTGGATCAGAGTCAAATCCAACGGCTATGATGATACAAGCAGTCTGAGCTCCGGGTCAAAGCGTACTTATACGGTCCGGGCGGCATGCATACGTGGAAGCAAGGTCGTTGCCTCCGATGAAGCAACCTGCACCTTTAAGGTAAGCGATTCGATCACCTTGAAGAACGGCGATGGAAGCGACATGTCTTCGGATACCATGTATGTTGCCGTTAAGAATACCTCCTATTACAGAGCCTACAGCTCCTCCGGTTCAAATATGTCCATAAAGAGAGCTGATGATAATTCCAATGTTGAGTTCAGCGGTTACATGAGGGATGGTTATTTATACATAACCCTGAGAGGAAACCGTGTCGGAGAACAGAGGGTTGAGATAACCAGTGACGGCGGCGGAAGAAAAGAAGTAACGATCAAGGTTGTGTCTCAATAAGGTATTACTTATATTAACAGGGGACGAAGCATCTGAACGCTTCGTCCCCTTTATTATGCGCAGGCCCGTGTATGGAAGATTTCCGCCCTTTGGGCGCTTACTCCCGGATCACATGACCGGGCGCTTATTCCTCGTCCAAGGAGCGTCAGCCCCGGCGCTCATCCTTCAGAAGCCCCGAATACTCTTCAAAACAGTCAAAAGTGGAAAAATAATCCTTCGGCTCCTCTGCCCTTCTTATGAGCTTAAAGCTACCGTCCCCGGAAAGAAGGATCTCCGCGCACTTAAGCTTTCCGTTATAATTATAGCCCATCGAATATCCGTGTGCCCCCGCATCGTGTATGAACAGAAGATCACCCTTTTCGATAAGCGGAAGCTGCCTGTCAATAGCGAACTTATCATTGTTTTCACAGAGAGATCCGGTAATGTCATACGTATGGTCGCAGGGCTCGTTCTCTTTCCCCAGAACCGTGATATGGTGGTAGGCTCCGTACATTGCCGGCCTCATGAGGTTTACGGCACAGGCATCACACCCTATATATTCCTTATATATGTGCTTTTCATGAACAGCCTTTGTTACGAGGGCTCCGTAAGGTCCCGTGATGAACCTTCCCATCTCAGTATAGA